>JBAUGO010000427.1:0-17003 GCA_049679775.1 Anderseniella sp. | reverse complement strand
GAGCTGCGGTAACGACCATGAAGAAACCGTCGCGGAACACTGCTGCCTTGGAGCAGATCACAGGATAGATCACCGCGCCTGCCCCGAGGATCAGCAGAATGTTGGCTATATTGGAACCCACGACATTTCCTATTGCGATGCCTGGCGCACCCGCCAATGCCGCTTGAATCGAGGCGACAAGTTCCGGCACCGAGGTTCCAAAACCGACAATGATAATCCCGACTACAAGGTTGGAAAGACCAAACCTGAGGGCAAGTGCAGCAGCACCTCGCACCAAAAACTCGCCACCGACCAGCAGGAACACAAACCCTGCCAGCAAAGCCAGATACGTCATCAAGAACCCCTATGCCGCTAGAAACACGATTATTAAAACTGGTTTGACACTGTGGTGCAGCTAAAACAAAAGGGCAGCAAGTAAATACTTGCCGCCCTGATATTCTGTCACCAATTACTCACTAGAGCATGTACTGCCCGCCATTGGCAGAAATGGTGGAGCCGGTAATAAAGCCAGCATCATCTCCCACCAGGAACAATACACACTTGGCGATTTCTTCTGGCTCACCGAGTCGACCAACCGGGATGTGCGGCAATATCGCCTTATCCAGCACGTCCTGAGGAATGGCACGCACCATTTCAGTACCAATATAGCCTGGGCAAATCGCGTTCACGGTAATGCCCTTCTTCGCACCTTCCTGAGCCAGTGCCTTTACAAACCCAATATCACCCGCTTTTGCAGCCGAGTAATTGGCCTGCCCCATCTGACCCTTTTGACCATTGATTGACGAGATGCAGACAACACGCCCGAAGCCTCGCTCGCGCATACCTTCCCAAACAGGGCGCGTCATGTTGAACAGCGAATTAAGGTTGGTATTGATGACAGCATTCCAGTGATCTGGGGTCATCTTGTGGAACATGGCGTCACGGGTAATACCGGCATTATTGATCAGGATATCAACAGGGCCCATTTCATTTTCGATTTTCTTCAACGCAGCTTCGCAAGCACCATAATCGCCAACATCCCACTTCATGACCTCAATACCGGTTTCAGCCTTGAAGTTGGTAGCGGCTTCATCATTGCCGGCATAACTGGCGACCACCTTGTAGCCAGCGCCTTTGAGGGCTTTTGCTATGGCTGCTCCTATGCCCCGGGTTCCACCGGTAACTACTGCAATACGTGACATGCGCTTCTCCCTTTTTGTCTTTTAATCAGTCGCGTTCAACACACATCGCGACACCCATGCCACCACCAATGCACAAGGTTGCCAGACCTTTTTTTGCATCACGCTTTTGCATTTCATGCAGGAGTGTCACAAAAACCCTCGCGCCTGATGCCCCAATCGGATGTCCAATAGCAATCGCACCACCGTTGACATTCACGATATCCGGATTCCAGCCCATATCAGAATTCACCGCACATGCTTGTGCTGCAAAGGCTTCGTTTGCTTCAACCAGATCGAGGTCTTCAGTCTTCCAGCCTGCCTTTTTCAACGCAGCGCGAGATGCTGGAATAGGGCCTGTACCCATAATGGCTGGATCCACCCCGGCATTCGCCCAAGAGGCAATGCGTGCCAGCGGCTGCAGTCCTCGCCTGGCAGCTTCGGCAGCGCTCATCAGAATAACGGCAGCGGCACCATCATTGATGCCTGATGCATTTCCAGCTGTAACAGTGCCTTCCTTGTCAAAGGCAGGACGCAGCTTGCCAACCGACTCCAGCGTTGTGCCATGCTTGATGTACTCATCCTGATCGACAACAACATCGCCTTTTCGGGTGGATATGGTCACCGGGCAAATCTCATCCTTGAAGCGACCAGACGTTTGTGCAGCCTCTGCCTTGTTTTGAGAAGCAACCGCAAACTTGTCTTGCAGTTCACGGGTGATCTGCCATTGCTTGGCCACGTTTTCTGCCGTTGTCCCCATGTGATATCCGTTAAAGGCATCCCACAGACCATCCTTGATCATGGTGTCGATCATTTTGTAATCGCCCATTTTAACGCCATTGCGCAAATGCTGGCAATGTGGTGCCTGGCTCATGGATTCCTGGCCACCTGCCGCAATGATATTTGCATCACCATTGGCAATTTGCTGCATGCCCAGCGCTATTGAACGAAGGCCGGAACCGCACAACTGGTTCATTCCCCAAGCTGGACTCTCAACAGGAATACCGGCATTTATCGAAGCTTGACGAGCCGGATTTTGACCAGCTCCTGCGCTCAGAACCTGGCCAAGAATGACTTCGTCGATATCTTTACCTTCAAGACCAGCACGCGCCATTACCGCTTTGAGGACCGTTGCCCCCAGATCGGACGCCGAAACATCACTAAATGCTCCGTTGAAAGAGCCCACGGGCGTACGAGCCGCAGAAACAATAACCACTGAATTTTCAGAACTGGACATGGGGACAATCCTTTGAATTAATGAACTTCTGACGCATGATACCCAACCAGATGCCTTAAAGCTGGATTTTGTGCAATGCACAATTAGTTGTGTGTACCACGTGAATGAATACTGCTTGATATAAGGGTAGCACACTGACAATAGGCATTTTAACGATCAATGAAAAGTGCAATACGCTTGCTCGACATTGACCCGAACCAGCGTGTAAGATGTTCATAAATAGTAAGGTAGTCAGGCTTTCATCAAATCAATGGTCAGGGACAGCATATGTCAGAAGACAAAAGCGAACCGATAGTCATCAAAAAGTACGCGAACCGACGACTTTACAACACTGCCAGCTCAACCTACGTGACGCTTGATGACTTGTCACAAATGGTCAAAAACGGTGAGGACTTCGTTGTTCACGATGCCAAGTCCGGCGAGAACATCACGCGTCAGGTATTGACCCAGATCATATTTGAAGAGGAAGCCAAAGGTGAAAACCTATTGCCGGTAGACTTCTTGCGACAGCTGATCCGGTTTTATGGCGACAGCATGCAGGCATTCGTACCAAGTTATCTGCAATTTTCCATGGAGAACCTCACCCGCGAACATGAAAAACTGCGCGAACAGATGGTCGGACCAGCCGGCAGTGAAATGATCAAGACCATGGAAGACCAGGCCCGCAAGAACATGGTAATGTTTCAAGAAGCAATGCAAGCCTTCAATCCATTTGCCAACTTACCCGGCATGACACTTGGTTCTTCACCCCTAAACCCACAGCAATCTGCTAGCGAAAAGCCAAAGGAATCAGCCGTCAAACCTGATGCTGATCTGGATGAGCTGCGCCAACAAATAAAGTCAATGCAGTCGCAAATCGAGAAACTTGCCGAAAAGGACTGAGTTGACTTTCCGGCTTCTTGGCTGACAATTCTTGCGGTGCAGGACGCAGTTGCTAAATCGAGTCAAGTTTTCCAAGCGCAGATTTCAAGAGGTCCATGGGATCTTCAACTTCCATGACAGGTTTGCTTGTTTCTGTTTCAACAGATTGCACAAACACCGGCTCTGGAGCTGAGTTTTCGCCGAGAACGATATCCACATCGGCTACTTCTGAAGCTGGCTGAGTGGCCTCCACCGGGTCGCCCACATCATCAAGTTTGCTAAGCGTCAGATTGAAGTACTCAGATGATGCTCCCCCAAACAGATAGCCTTGCAAGTAGTCTGCACCCAGCTCTGTCAAAATAGCCGCATCTTCTTCGGTCTCAATATGTTCAGCAATGACTTTCGGTCCCGCTTTGCGGGCAAAATCAATCGCTGCCTTGAGGAGCGGCAGCTCGCCAGGGCGATTGGCAACGCCAACGCACAACGGACCATCAAGCTTGACAAGATCAACTGACTTCAATGCGTTAAGGCCAATGCCTTTCACGAAGTAACCGCTCAACGCAATCTTGCAGCCCATCTCCCGCAAGTTCTGCAATAGGGCAACAGCGCTCGTAGACACGGCATTTACGCTGCCGAAGGACAACTCAATGCATAGTCTGGAGGCAAGTCCACTGGACTCAGCAATTAAACTTTTAATACGAGATGTGGCATAGGCGTTGCACAATGTGCCTTCTGACAGATTGAACGTAACCATTGCATCGGGCTTTGAACGCACAAGATCGATACTTGTCCGGCATACCATCACATCAATCATGTGCAATAAGCCGAGCTTTTCAGCAACCGGGACCAGATGGCTTGCAGGTATAATTTCACCTTCCGGAGTTTGCATCCGCAAGAGGCTTTCATACATGAAAATCTCGCGTGTACGGCTGTCAACAATAGGTTGATGCCAGATGGTGAAGCGTTCGGAATTAAGCGCTTCAATGATTTCTCGCGCGGTATCTCGATTGCTTTTGAGGACAGCCAAACGATCAGGTAATAGCTGATAGGTTATGTAGCACTGCGTTGCATCCGTTTCGGCTTGCAACACCGCTTCTTCGGCCATTGAGAAAGCACGCAGACCATCAACACCTGCAATCGGCAATATCACGCCGCCAGCAGAAAGCTCCACCCAAACCGGACCATGGAATGTTTCAATCACATCATCCCTTATGGCGGAAATAAAGCGTTCACCTGCGACCTGAATCTGTTCGCTTGAACATTCCCGTAGCAGCATGGTGAACTGGGATGAACCTGTCCTGCCCAGTATGTCAACTCCACGCATCACAGAGCGCAACCGTGTTGCAACAGCACGAATGACATCGGGGATCACCATTGCACCATAGGTTGATGCAATACTGCCAATATTGGAAATGGACAGAACGAGCACTCCGAAATGGTTGCTGGTCTTGTCATTCATCAAGCTCGAGAGCTTGCTCAGAATTCCTTGTCTGGAGGACAGGAAGGTTTCTGGATCAAGCAAACCGTCATCCAGCTTCCCGCTTCTGTGAGAAAGGCATTTTCTGACAATCCCATAGACTTCGCTAACGCGCCCGTCCTGGCCAATCCTGAGCCTGCCTCTTTCCTCAATTTTTAGTTGTACTGATTTTTCACCAACTGGACCAATATCATATGAAGTATCGAACTCAACACCGTTGCCATCATCAAGCTGGGTATTGTCAAGGATGAGGTCTTCTCTCTGGGTGCGGGCTTCCGGGGCAATAATATCAGCATAGGCCTTGCCAGTTTGTGGCAACTGCTCATGAGCCATTTCAAGAACAGCCTCTGCATCCCCGCTCCACGCCATGGTGTCAGTTATTGTATTCCAGTGATAGGCAGCATGACCTGTTTGTACAGCTGCAACCCTCAGTCTTTCAAGTTCTGCAATATCACGGGCACGCGCGATATTGTCAAAAACACTCCTGGAGCCTTCTACGTAAGTCTCCGGGCCTTGCCCATCCTCTTGAAATTTACCTGAAACTGCCATCCCCGACCTGTCTAAACTCTAAAAAGTCCCAATACACAGGTCGAGAATATAGGCAGGAATGTTTAATGAAAGCCGAACTCGTGCTTGCTGTCAGAGGTCAAACTCAGAAACCGACAGCAAATCCATCCTTCCTCGGCTCTGATCCACCACACAGGACACCGCTCTCGGGATCAATCGCTATGATCTGCCCTCCCCCATAAGGGTCTTCGACCACATGAACCACATGACCAAGCGCGCGCAAACCTTCAGCAACATTTGCTGGAACACCCTGTTCTATGCCCAGCTTGCCGTCCTCATGGAAGGAACGTGGAAAATCAAGCGCCTCCTGGGGGTCCATGCCATAGACATAGCGGTTCACCATCATGGCAACATGGCCCATGGGCTGATAGGCGCCACCCATGACACCAAAAGACTGAACAACCTTGCCCTTCTCGCGCACCATGGCAGGAATGATTGTATGCAACGGGCGTTTTCCGGGGCCAATACAATTAGGATGCCCCGGTACAGCAGAAAAACCGGCCCCGCGATTTTGCAAGATAATGCCCGTCTTCGGTGTCACGATACCCGATCCAAATCCATGATAGATCGAGTTAATGAATGAAACGGCCATCCGGTCCTTGTCGACGATGGACAAATATACCGTATCAGATCCTGGCAATGGCACCACATTGTCGGGCTCAGGAATTGCCTGACTCATGGAAATCTGGGCAGCCAGCTTGTCCGTCATCTTGTCGGACAGGATTTCTTCAATCGGAACATGCGCAAAACCCATATCTGCGATATGGCGATTTCGGATCACCCAGGCCAGTCTGATTGCTTCTATCTCGAGGTGGCGGCGCTCAACACTCTCAGGTGCATATTGTGCAAGATCAAATCTGCTGAGAATGTTCAAGGCAACCAGAGCCGTAAGCCCGCTTCCATTTGGAGGTATCTCAAGAATTTCACGCCCCTGAAATATTGTTCCGACAGGTTCGACCCAGCTTGATTTGGTTTCGGCAAGGTCCTCCATGCTGATCAGGCTGCCTTTTGCCTGCACCGTAGCAACGATATCACGCGCAACCTCACCCTCGTAAAATCCGTCGCGCCCATCACGCGCTATAATTTCCAGCGTTCGTGCCAGGGCAGGTTGGGTTATCATCTGGCCAGCCGCAGGTGCCTTGCCATTTGGCAAATAGTGCATCCGCCCACCTTCATCAGCTCCTATGAAGTCCACCAATCCTGCCCAGTCACTAGCCGTGCGCGGACCAACAGGATGTCCATTGTGAGCGAGCTGTATTGCCGGTTGCAGCACATCACCAAGTGACATTGAGCCAAACCTGTCCAGAAGCGCTGCCCAACCATCGACCGCGCCCGGCACAGTCACGGCATTTATATTGTCAGTGGCAATTTCTCTCAGACCGGATGACTTTAACCAGGCTTCGTCAGCCCGTTTGCTGGCGCGCCCGGATGCATTCAAACCATTCACGCTTCCATCTGCATGTCCAATGAGTGCAAAGCAGTCACCTCCGACCGCTGTCATTTGCGGCTCTGTCACACACAAAATTGCAGATGCCGCGATAGCAGCATCAACCGCATTGCCACCGGATCGCAAAATCTCGATTGCTGCAAGCGATGCTTGCGGTGAAGAAGTCGCAACACAAGCTTGTCCGGCATAAACGGCAGATCTGCTCGGTACATGAAAATTTCTCATATCAAGTGCCTTTTCATCATCTATTGGCACGCCCCATCAGAAAGGCGTATTACTGTCAATACACGCTAGGCATTCGCGGTGCATAATCAAGCTCAATAATCAGGGTTTCGCACTTTGGGATGCTGGCAAAAGTGTCTTGAATGAGCAAAATTGCTAAATACTAGCTTATTTTTCACAATCATGCGCTGCCAATGAAATTTCAGGAGGTATATCAAATGGCAAAAATCAAGTCAGACATCGAAATCGCTCGCGA
Organism: Anderseniella sp.; assembly: GCA_049679775.1. Lineage (GTDB taxonomy): Bacteria > Pseudomonadota > Alphaproteobacteria > Rhizobiales > Aestuariivirgaceae > Anderseniella. Next base: position 9,779 of record JBAUGO010000427.1, on the reverse strand, counting down.
AGCAAACATGAAACCGATCAAGGAAATTGCGTCCAAAATCGGAATAAAAGAAGCTGACCTCATTCCATATGGTCATACCAAGGCAAAAATTTCTGCTGACTTCATCAAGTCTGTTCAAGGCAACAAGAACGGTAACCTGATCCTCGTCACCGCCATCAACCCCACCCCTGCAGGTGAAGGCAAGACAACAACTACCGTTGGTCTTGGCGATGGCCTGAATGCAATTGGCAAAAAGGCCATGATTTGTATTCGCGAAGCATCGCTTGGCCCGAACTTCGGCATGAAGGGCGGTGCCGCAGGTGGGGGCATGTCGCAGATCGTGCCTATGGAAGACATGAACCTGCATTTTACCGGTGACTTCCACGCAATCACATCTGCCCATAATTTGCTGTCGGCCATGATCGACAATCATATTTACTGGGGTAATGAGCTTGACATCGACATGCGTCGCGTCGTGTGGCGTCGCGTGGTGGACATGAACGATCGCGCCCTTCGCGAGATTGTCTGCTCACTGGGCGGTGTGGCCAACGGCTTCCCGCGTGAAGCAGGGTTCGACATTACAGTGGCATCCGAAGTGATGGCCATTTTGTGCCTGGCGAAGGATCTTGGTGACCTGGAAGAACGCCTCGGCAAGATGATTGTTGCCTACCGTCGTGACCGCTCACCCGTATTCTGCTCTGACATCAAGGCAGCAGGTGCCATGGCTGTATTGCTCAAGGACGCAATCCAGCCGAACCTGGTTCAGACACTGGAAAACAATCCAGCATTTGTGCATGGCGGACCTTTCGCCAACATTGCACACGGGTGTAACTCGGTTGTTGCCACAACAACGGCATTGAAGCTGTGTGATTATGTTGTCACAGAGGCTGGTTTTGGTGCTGACCTTGGCGCTGAAAAGTTCATGAACATCAAATGCCGCAAAGCTGGCCTGTCTCCTAAGGCCGTTGTGATCGTGGCAACAGTTCGTGCATTGAAGATGGGTGGCGGTATAGCCCGTGCGGACCTTGGTACAGAAAATGTCCAGGCCGTGAAGGACGGTTGCGCAAACCTGGGCCGCCATATTGAAAACATGAAAAACTATGGCGTACCTGCTGTCGTCGGTATCAATCATTTCATCACAGACACCGATGCAGAAATCCAGGCTGTAAAGGACTTCTGCGCATCTCAAGGTGCAACTGCCGTTCTTTGCCAGCATTGGGCTAAGGGCTCGGCCGGCATCAAGGAACTTGCAGAAACAGTCGTAAGCGTCATTGAAAGCGGCAAGGCATCCTACAAGCCGCTCTACGAAGACAAGATGGGTCTGTTCGCCAAAATTGAAACCATTGCGAAGAAGATTTATCGCGCAGACGGTGTTGTCGCTGACAGCAAGATCAAGGACCAGCTCAAGCAATGGGAAGATGCAGGCTATGGCGATCTGCCAATCTGCATTGCCAAGACGCAATACTCGTTCACTACGGATCCATCTGTGCGTGGCGCACCAACCGGATTTGACATTCCGGTACGTGAGGTACGCCTGTCTGCTGGTGCCGGGTTCGTTGTTGCAATTTGCGGTGAGATCATGACCATGCCTGGCTTGCCTCGCAAACCAGCTTCAGAGACGATCCATCTCAATGCGCAAGGTCAGATCGAAGGACTGTTCTAGCCCTGCTTTCACTACCGCAAACGAAAAAGGCGCGAAGAGGTTTCATCCTTTTCGCGCCAATTCTTTTAGTGCAGCGGATTAGCGTCAGGCAACCAAAGTACCGCGCACCGGGTAGTTGTTGTCGATGACATACTTCAATACGCTGGCAAGCTCTGCAGCTTTCGCACGCCCAAAAGGTGCGGTCTGAAGCGACCAGTGATAAAGCGTCCCATCAGGCCTGACGATTGCCAGGCCAGGCTCTGAGAATTCGTCAGGTTCTGTATCCTTGATCGCAGCAGACATATAAAGCCCCCAGGCTCTTGCCTGAGACTTTGTCAGACCGTAACCGAGTTTCAACCCCGATAAATCCCAGTCCGTCATTGTCTGTTCGGCAAGTTCCTGCGTGTTCATGCTGAGAGCAACGACATCAATGCCGAGAGCTTCAAAATCAGGCAACTTTGAACGAAAATCGTTGAGCTGGCCTTTGCAGATCGGGCAGTGAATGCCGCGATAGAAAATCACGATCGTGAAGTTTTCAGGTGCTTTTTCATTGAGTGTAAACTGACCCCCGCCAGCCAGAGCTACGCTGAGGTCCGGTACCTTTTGTCCAGGAACAAGAGTTGAGTGCATAATGGTTGAGTCTCCATAATCAAAAAGGGCAATATCACTGTTGATGTGACCACTGCCCTTTTCAATTTCAACTCAAATCCGCGTGACAATGAAATTGTCAGGCTCGCAACCGTTCATTTTCAGGATCAAACGGGCTTTCGGAAATAATAGTGGTGTCAAACTTCTCACCCAGAATCTTGACCTGTAGCTTTGTGCCTTCCGCCGCATGCTCCGGCTTGACCATTGCCAGCGCCAATGACTTGCCAAGACGCCAGCCATAAGCACCCGTCGTGACACGGCCAACCAATTTGCCGGATGTGTCATAAACAGCTTCCGAACCACGGGCATCACAGTCCTTGATGCCATGTACTTCCATGGTCACATATGTCCAGTTGTCACCTGCAGCGTGACGCTTGACCAGCGCATCACGACCGATGAAATCGCCCTTGTTGGGATGTACAAAACGATCGAGACCTGATTCATAGGCCGAGTACTCAATGGACAGTTCACGACCCACCAGACGATATGATTTCTCAACCGCCATGGACCCCATGGCGCGAATACCAAACGGCTTGATGCCAAACTCGGCACCCGCTTCCATAACCATATCAAAAATCACATTCTGCATTTCAATCGGGTGATGAAGCTCCCAGCCCAGCTCGCCAACAAAGTTGACGCGCAACGCATGGGCCTGGGCAATCCCAACATTGATGAACTTGCCAGTCAACCACTTGAAGTTGTCATCAGACAAGTCCGTATCTGTCAGCTTCTGCAGCACGTGCCTGGATTTGGGACCAGCCAGAACCAACACACCCATCTGGGTTGTGATTTTGCTCAGGTTTACACCCGTGGCTGGCTGCAACTTGGTCAGATAGTCCCAGTCATGACGCTCATAGGCACCCGGACCAACCAGATAGAAATCATTCTCGGCGCGCTTGTATACGGTGAACTCCGAACGCACCCCGCCTTCCCTTGTCAGCAAATGACAAAGACCCACACGGCCAATACCCTTTGGAATACGATTTGCCAGAATGCTTTCCAGCCACTCATAAGCGCGTGGCCCGGTGACCTCGTATTTGGCAAAAGCCGTCATGTCCAGAAGGCCGCAGTTCTCGGTAACATTCTTCACTTCGTTGCCGACGTGCTCAAAATAGTTCGAACGCCGGAACGACCAAAGTTCCTTGACCTTTTCACCAGCCTTGGCAGGTGCATGGTTTTCTTTTGTGATGACGTCAGGGCGTACAATCTCGTCTTCAGCAAACCCATAATCAGCGCTTGGTGCAAACCAGTTCGGCCGTTCCCAGCCATAAACTGATCCAAACACAGCACCCAATGCCTTCATACGATCATAACACGGAGATTGCTTGAGAGGGCGTGCATCCCACCGCTCCTCGTCTGGGTAATGTGGTGTGAACACATTACGGTAGGCTTCTTCGTTTTTCTTCTTGAGGTACCCACGCGATGCATAGGGGCCAAACCGGCGAGGGTCAACGCCCAGCATATCGATGGAACTTTCCCCTTCGACAATCCATTCAGCCAGTTGCCATCCAGCTCCACCAGCAGCCGTCACACCAAATGAATGACCTTCATTGAGCCAGAGGTTTTTCTTGCCCCATGCCGGACCAATGATCGGTGAGCCGTCCGGTGTATAACAGATCGCGCCATTGTAGACTTTCTTGATGCCAACTTCGCCAAACGCTGGAACCCGCTCCATGCAAGCTTCAATGTGTGGTGAAATCCGGTCCAGGTCTTCCTGGAAAAGTTCATACTCTGCATCTGCATCCGGGCCGTCCACATAGCAAACAGGTGCGCCGGGTTCATATGGGCCAAGGATCAGGCCACCAGCTTCCTCGCGCATGTACCAGGCAGAATCCGCATCCCGCAGCACACCCATCTCAGGCAGACCATCAGCATGGCGTTGCTTGATTTCAGGGTGAGGCTCGGTAACGATATACTGGTGCTCAACGGGAATGACCGGAATATCAAGACCAAGCATGTCACCTGTCTGGCGCACAAAGTTGCCGGTTGCGGTGACAAGATGCTCACAGGTGATGTCGCCTTTATCAGTCTTGACCAGCCACTCATCATTTGGCTTTTGCTCAATCGCGATGACCCGGGTATTGCGATAGATTTCTGCACCCTTGTCGCGAGCACCCTTGGCCATGGCCTGGGTCAGGTCGGCTGGCTGAACATACCCGTCATTTGGATGCTGGATCGCGCCGAGGATCCCATCGACATTACAAAGCGGCCAGATTTCCTTGACCTGCTTTGGCGTCAGAATATTCACATGCACGCCAATTGTTTCGGCAATACCAGCATAATACATGAACTCATCCCAGCGGTCCTTTGTCTGCGCCAGACGAATATTCGATACTTGCCGAAGCCCGACATGCTGGCCGGTTTCTTCTTCCAAGCGGGCATACAGATCCAGTGAGTATTGATGAACCTTGCCCACCGAATAGGACATGTTGAACAAGGGCAGAAGGCCAGCCGCATGCCACGTAGAACCGGAGGTCAGTTCATTGCGCTCGACAAGCACAACATCTGACCAGCCCTTTCGGGTGAGCGCATGAAGCGTACCAACTCCAACAACGCCGCCACCAATAACCACAACACGCGCATGCGATTTCATACTCTGTCCCTCCGGGATTTCAGGTAACTATTGTTCAGCACAATAGTGAAATGCATTCAACACGTGTGAAGTCAAACGACCGGGCGCGTGAAAATTACGACATGCGATCTGAACATACACGCTAGACCAGCCCAAACTCACTAAACGGAATGAATGCCAGCATATCGCCCTCTTTAACACTTGAGGCTTTCTCAGGCACCTCGATAAGCCCGGTCGCCTGACGCAAACCTGAAATCAACCCGGATCCGTCACGATCGAACTTCTTCAAAACCGGGCCATCGGCGGTATTACTTAGCCAGCCACGCCAGAATTCACGCCTATCTGTTTTCTTGCTGGCGATACTAAAGCCTGCTGGCACCAGGTAGCGTTGCGGTGGTTGCCAGTTCTCGCCTTGCAGTCTGGCAAACATCGGCTGTGCGTAAAGCAGGAATGTTACAAAAGCAGCGACCGGATTACCCGGCAATCCGAAAAACACCGTGTCATCAATCTGCCCCATGGCCAGTGGTCTGCCCGGCTTCACTGCAAGTTGCCAGGCATGCAGCTTACCCAGCCTCTGTATTGTCTCTACAATGAAATCCGCCTCACCGCGGCTCGCACCACCTGTCGTCAGGATGACATCGCATTCAGCTGCCGCCTTGCGGATGGCCTCCTCAACCTTGCTTCGCTCATCTGCAATCACACCAAAATCCACCGCCTCAGCCCCCACCGTCTGAAGCAGTCCTCGCAACAGATAGTGATTGCTGTCATAAACCTGACCTTCACGCAGAGGATGATCTGGCCGAACAATCTCATCGCCAGTGGAAATAAGAGCCACTTTCAGTCTGGTGAATACACTCACCTCAGCATTGCCCCCTGATGCAATCTGCGCCACATCTTGCGAACGCAATCTTGTCCCCGGACGCAAAATTATCTCACCGGCTTTAACGTCTTCTCCGGCCTTTCGGGTATTGGCACCAGCTTTTAGTCCTTTGGGAACTGAAACAATATTGCCATCAACCCTGGTATCTTCCTGCATCACACATGTATCTGCCCCTTCAGGCATGACAGCACCGGTAAAAATCCGGGCAACCTCTCCTTTTTGCAAAGCATGTTCAGGCGCATGCCCGGCTGTAATGCGCATGGCCAGGGTGAACTGCGTATCGCCATCGGCAACAAGATCATCACCAGCCAGCGCATAACCATCAACCGCAGCATTATCAAACGCAGGTATATCGCGAGGTGCGGATATGGTTTCTGCAAGAACGCGCCCAAATGCGTTGGTTATATTAACAGCTTCAATACCTGCAACCGGAGACAAGCGCTCAAGAATGAGCGCAACCGCATCATCATGACGCAAGCGGTCCTTGTCATGCAGGAAACAATCATCAAGTAAATTTCGGGTCATGTCATGTCCACCAGCCCGATGCGACCGCAGATGAAATCAGCCAGAGCAAAAATGTCATCTCGATCATAAACCGGCACAGGGCAATCATCTACCGGACCATTGGCAGCAACGGCCACAATAGTCTCGTCTTCATCAACCAACCTCGGATTGGAACTGTCCACATTGCGAACCTCGATCTTTTCGTGGTCGTCGCGCTTATAGCCTTCGACGATCACAAGATCGCAAGGATCAAGCCTTGCCAGCATTTCTTTCAGGCTTGGTTCAGGTTCATCACGCAACTCATCAATAATCGCCCAGCGATGCCGTGACACAACCGCAACCTGTGACGCGCCAGCCTTGCGATGACGAAAACTGTCACGACCTTCATGATCAATATCAAACGAGTGATGTGCGTGCTTGATTGTCGAAACTTTGTAGCCTCGTCCCGTCAACTCAGCCACGAGACGTTCAACCAGCGTCGTCTTGCCAGCATTTTTGAACCCGGCCACTCCGATGATCCGTTGGCTCATGCACTCAACTCCCGCGCTATGCGTTCAGCCTCATTCAGATCATCTGGCCTGTTTACGTTGAAAAATGGATCATGCGCTTGATCATCAAATGAAACCGCAACCAGCTTGTGGCGCGCTGTCCACAGATCAACCTTGCGAATATCATCATTGACCAGCGCGTGTTGAAGGTCATGCCTGAGTTTTACCGGCCATAGACCAAATACCGGATGATTACGACCACCAGAGCATGCGCACGCCATGTCAGCATCATTGTCCTGAATTGCGGTCATCAATCTGGCCACAAAATCAGTTGGGAAGAAGGGGGTGTCCGTGGCAGCGGTAGCAACCCATTGTGCATCAGGCGCATGTTCTGATGTCCAGGTCAGGCCCGCCAGCACACCTGCAAGCGGACCGGCAAATCCTTCAACCGTGTCAGGCACGACCGGCAGTGCGTAACTTGAAAACCGTTCTGGCTCACCATTGGCATTGAGAATAATTTTCGACACTTGTGGTTTGAACCTTTGCAGCACATGGTCAAGTACCAGGCGACCACCAAGCTCTATCAAGCCCTTGTCACCACCTCCCATACGTCGCGCAAGTCCGCCTGCCAGAATGCAGCCAACAACCTCAGTCACGTTCAGTCCCCTTGCGACGATACTTGCGATCTTCGTCCTCTACTGCGTCCAGATCAGCATCAAACTCAATGCGCTCTGCTCCTGATAGTGCCAGGAAACGCTTGCCACGAGCACGGCCAATAACAGTCATACCGACTTGCCGGGCAAGGTCCACACCCCATGCGGTAAAACCGGAACGTGAGACAAGTATGGGGATGCGCATGGCGGCACACTTCAGGATCATTTCTGAAGTCAGCCTGCCGGTTGTATAAAATATCTTGTCGTCAGGCGAAACCTTGTTGATGAACATCCAGCCTGCAATCTTGTCCACGGCATTATGGCGGCCGACATCTTCCAGGTACACCAACGGCACATCATCCTTACATAAAACACAGCCATGGATTGCGCCTGCCTTGAGATAAAGTGATGGTGCGGTATTGATTTTCTTTGTCAGGGTATAAAGCCAGGACGTCTTGATCCGCGCATCATTGGACAGTTTGATGGTTTCAAAATTTTCCATCATATCCCCGAAGACAGTACCTTGTGCGCAACCGGAGGTGCGCGTTTTTTTCTTCATTTTCTCTTCGAAATTTGTCTCGCGTACAGTCCTGACAACGATGACTTCAAGGTCTTCGTCGTAATCAATCGCGGTTATTTCATCATCATGCTGCAACATGCCCTGATTAAGCAGGTAACCAACAGCCAGCCAGTCAGGATGATCACCAATAGTCATGGAGGTGACGATTTCCTGCGCGTTCAAATAAATCGTCAATGGGCGCTCATGTACTACATGGGCTTCAACTTGCGAGCCATGCTGGTCAATGCCAGTCACAGCTCGTGACAACCGGACATCATCTGGGTCCGGCACGATTGCAAACTCGCCTATGTCATGTTGCCTGGTCATCCGTAAGAATAGATCCTTTGAGGAGGGATGTGCAGTTCGATCGTATCTCCAACCGAAATAGCGCCTTCCTTTTCAACCCAGGCCACAAGGCCACGCTTGCCCCGGGCAATCTTTGGAAACTTATCGCCCTTACCCGGGTAATGCTTGTTGATCACATCAGACACATAGCGACACGGGGCATTCTCACCATCAACAATCAGTGTAGCGCCGGATGAAAACATCATCCGTGTGGATGGTGGCAGGAATGTAAGGTCCCGAATACCGGACGTAACAAGATTTGCCCCAACCCATTCGGGCGCCAGAGCAGGCATATCCAGAAGCCCGGCGATCTCCTCAAGCTGTTCAACCGACAGAACCGACACCTGTCTCGTATTGGCAATTGGCACGCCTCGCTTGTACTGTTTCAACAATCGTGAATCCGACTTGTAGATACGACCTGAATGACAATCCCCGGTGATGCCGTCGAAAGTTATTTCAAGCTTCTCGACCTGCGTCTTCTCCAACCCTGTATCGCGATCTGGTGACAATAATAGGGTTTCAACTGTGCCTGTCAGCTTTGACTTGTCCAGAATTGCCATTTAATTTCCTTTCCTGATCAAGGCTTGTGTATATCATCCACCCGGCACTTGGAAACTGCATTCCTGTAGATGGGATGCTATCTGTACGCATCCGGGAAGCTGCAAGAATGACGACAACTCAAAATATCAAATCAATTGTTATTTCACCCGCAAGAGGCACAGTGCTTGTGGCCTTGTCCGCCGTGCTGTGGAGTACCGCTGGACTGTTCACAAAAGGCGTCGAGATCAGTGCGTGGGGAGTGATTTTCTGGCGTGGGGTTTTCTCGATAGGCCTCATATTGGCATATGTCCGCTGGAAAGATGGGCCTGGCCAGCTACGGCAGATAAGGCGAATGGGTTGGCCCGGATGGGCCGTTACATTTATTGGTGCCGCTGCAACCTTATGCTTCATCAGCGCTTTCAAACACACGTCCATTGCCAATGTTGCAACACTCTTTGCATGCACCCCGTTTCTGGCTGCGATCATATCCTGGCTCGCATTCAGGGAGAACAGCACGTCTGCAACGATGTGGGCAGCAGCTGTCGCATTTTTCGGCGTCTTGATAATGATGTCTGGCTCCCTTGGCACACCCAACATTCTGGGTGATGGTCTAGGTGCGCTGATGGCTGTTGGCATGGCCGGCCTCATGGTACTGATCAAACGCTATCCTGACGAACCCATGGTGCTGGCAGCTTGTTTATCCGCATTGATGACTGGCGCCATATCGCTTGGCTTTATAAACCCGTTCGACATATCGACCAGGGACCTCACCATTCTGGCAGGCTTCGGCATTGCTTTTGCTGCTGCTCATATCATGATGACAGAAGGGGCACGCGTCACCCCTGCCGCCCGCACCGGCCTTATCGGAACAATTGAAACTCCACTGGCACCGATATGGGCGTGGTTGATCCTGTCTGAACTGCCCCCGATTGCCACATGGGTTGGCGGTGCCATAGTACTCGCTGCTGT
>JBAUGO010000426.1:0-7298 GCA_049679775.1 Anderseniella sp. | reverse complement strand
TTCCAGCACAGATGCGGGATTGTCGTGCCTTCTCGCTTGGCGACCTGCCAGATTGTTTCGCCTTCTTTTGCCTCAACCTGCTTGCCGTCGAGAGTAAAACTGATCATTTTTCCAGACATCAGGAAATGTCCTCCTTGAAATGCGTCATAACGGTTCTGATGGGGTTCGGAGCGGCTTGCCCCAGGCCACATATCGAGGCATCAGCCATTGCTGACGTCAACTCACCCAGCAACGCTTCATCCCAGGGACCTGCCTGCATCAGCTTTACAGCCTTTTCGCAACCGACCCGGCACGGTGTGCATTGGCCGCACGATTCATCTTCAAAAAACTTGAGCAGGTTAATCGCTGCATCCTTCATGCTGTCCTTGTCGGACATGACCACAATGGCATGTGAGCCGACAAAACAACCAAGTTTTGCAAGTTCACCACCGAAGTCCAGCGGCACATCGCCTTTGGAGGCGGGCAGGATGCCGCCTGATGCACCACCGGGCAAATAGCCCTTGAAAGTGTGTCCGGCAGCCATGCCGCCACAAAGCTCAATCAGTTCGTTCACGCTTGATCCAGCTGGCGCAAGCACAACACCAGGGTTTTTCACACGGCCAGAAACCGAATAGGACCGTGGGCCTTTGTGCGCATCACCTTTGCCCTGATTGGCAAACCACTGAACGCCCTTTTCGAGTATCCGCGGCATCCAGTAAACAGTTTCCACATTGTGGACAAGCGTTGGTCGATCAAACAACCCCACCTGAGCCACATATGGCGGGCGGTGGCGCGGCAATCCGCGCTTGCCCTCAATGGACTCAATCATAGCACTTTCTTCACCACAGATATAAGCCCCGGCCCCACGGCGAACCTGCACATATCCAGCTTTTACAGTCCCATTGGATTCAAGCCTGGCGATCTCGGTTTTCAGGAGGGAAATGATGGCAGGATATTCATCGCGCATGTAGATATAACACGCCGCCGCATCCACGCCCCATGCAGCAATCAGCATGCCTTCCAGGAACTGGTGCGGGCGAGTGTTGAGATAGTGGCGATCCTTGAAGGTACCAGGCTCACCTTCGTCGCCATTGATGCAAAGATAACGCGGCCCCTGTCCGGCGCGAACAAACTTCCATTTTTGCCCTGACGGAAACCCCGCCCCACCCAGACCTTTCAGTCCAGCTTCAAGAAAGGTGTCAATGACCTGTTCCGGCTTCTTGGAACCTGCACGCAATGACTCAAGCTGTTTGTATCCACCTTCTGCAACATAATCTTCATGTGACTGATAGGCTGGCATGTCAGGCTTGGTCTGCTTGTTGCGAACCATCATGACCAATTTGTCGACCGATACATTGCCAACATAATTATGGCCAACCGCAGCAGCTGGCGCCACATCACAAAGACCCATACACGGCCCATGCACTATGCGAACATTCTGAGGCGCCTTGTCACCCAGTGCCTTGATGATGTCATGAGCACCAGCCAGCTCACATGACAGCGAGTCGCACACCCTGATAGTGATCTCGGCAGGCGCGGCCTCGCCTTCCTTCACCACATCAAAGTGATGATAGAAAGTCGCGACTTCGAAAACTTCCGCCATTGGAAGGCGCATTTCATCAGCCAAAGCTGACAGATGCCCGGCAGACAGGCAGCCCCAATTGTCCTGGATGAGATGAAGATATTCAATCAGCATGTCCCTCTTGAGAGGTTGCTGATCAGCCAACAGGTCGACGATCTCTTGATGTGCGGCAATATCAAGCTGCCGGCCTTTGGGAAATGCCCGACCCTTGCCCTTGCCGCCCCGACCCGGCCGGATCGGCTTGAAGTCATCACCATTTGAATGTTTGTTCATGCCATAACCTCAAAATTCATCAAATCATCTGGATCTTGCTTTTGCTACCCGCTTAGCCGCATCACATCGAGTATCAAAAAACAGGCTCGGCATGTAATGATAGCGATATTTGCAAATAGGCAAAACCATGTCATCTTCATCAGCCAGTAATAAATCTTATGCCAAGGGGTGTCCAGCATTATGCACAATTTCGACCAGGAAATCGATCTGAGCGGACTTCAGTGCCCGTTGCCAGTGCTCAAGGCTCGCAAGCGTCTGCAATCACTTAAGAGTGGAGAAACATTGAAGATTTTTGCCACAGACCCGGCCGCAATAATCGACTTTCCGCACTATTGCTCAGAAAGCGGCAACGAACTTGTCTGGCACGGATCAGAGGCCGGGAAGTTGATTTTTATCATCAGGAAAAATCATACCTAGTGATCTGTTTGCATAATCTGTCGATCTGGTTCAAGACCTGGATGAGCGTGCAGACGTGATAATTGCCGTCTGAACAGCTTGATCAAAACCGGCTTTAACATCACTCTCCAACACAAAGACCGGGCGTTTTATCACAGCTCGATGCTTCATCATGATGGATATAGCTCCCTCATCATCTGCATATTGCTTTTCGATATCCGGTAAACTGCGCCAGGTCATGCCTCGCCGATTAAGCAGGCTGTCCAGCCCAACCCGGTCAAGCCAGTTTGAAAGCGTATCTGCATCAAGCTTGGCCTGACGAATATCATGAAAGCTGTGAGGCACCTCATTGGCATCCAGCCATTTGAGGGCCTTTCGACAGGTATCGCAATTTTTCAGGCCGTAGATTTCAATCATGTTATGTCGCGCCTTAATGACAACGTATCATCCGCAAACGCTTCTGCACCACCAGTGATCGGGTCTGTGAACGCGTGCAAGAGCTTGTCCAGCTCCTCTCGCTTTATGTCGCGCGTGATGAAAACCAGTCTGGTTCGATGATCTTCATCAGGCCAGCGATCAAGCCTTTCCGGCGGATGCAAAACATGCTGAACCCCGTGGACCACAACCGGCCGCAGGGGATCATCATCAAGTTTGACAATGCCTTTCATGCGCAAGAGGTTTGGTCCGTGATAGCTTTGCAGCAACTCCAGAAACAGCTCAAACTGCATTTTTCCAATGCTGCGATCCGTGGCTATTGAAAACGATTTGATATGATCATCGTGGCGATTAACGTCATGTTCGTGATGATGACCATGGTTGTTCTGATGCCCCTCGCTTTCATGATGAGCCATTTCATGTTTTGCTTCCGATCTGGCGCGTCTGGCATTACGGCTGTTGACGCGATGCGGCGCATCAAAGGCATCTGCCGCGAGCCACCTGTTGATACTTGCTGCCCGATCAACGCCGCCTGCCTTGACATTTTCAAACAATTTGCCTGCCGTAGCTTCACCATTGTGCGTTGTCAGAATGCGTGCTGATGGTGCCAGCTTTCGCATCCGTGAGATGATGTCATCAAGCGCTGCCTCGCCATCTGGTCCGTTCAGAAGGTCAGCCTTGGAAAGAACCAGGCGGTCAGCAACTGCCACCTGATTAACAGCCTCAATATGGTTGTCGAGGGTGGACGCCCCGTTCTTTGCATCAACAACGGTCACGACCTCTTGCAGTCGAAATCTCTGAACAAGATCCGGTTGACCTATCAGCGTCTGCAAAATGGGTGCAGGTTCTGCAAGGCCCGTAGTTTCGATAATGATCCTGTCAAATGCCTTGAGCGTGCCACTATCGCGGCGGGCAACAAGGTCCATCATCGTATCAGCGAGATCACCCCTGATCGTGCAGCACAAGCAGCCTGACGACATCTCGAAAACATTGCTGTCGGCCGTTTCAACCAACAAATGATCCAGGCCGATTTCACCAAACTCATTTATGATCACTGCAGCATCGGCCAGGGATGGGTCCTTGAGCAATGTGTTCAGCAAGGATGTCTTTCCCGCCCCCAGAAAGCCAGTCAGGACAGATACAGGAATTGTGTCTTTTGCTGTCATTTTCGCTGCTCAGATTTAAAAATGAAATGATAGGCCACACTGGTCAGTTTTTGATCTGCTGTCGAGTCCCCGTCAAACCTGCTCCAAGCAATGCAGCGAGTACAAGCGCCCCACCAACCAGTTGATTGTTGGTAGGCACTTCCCGCAACAAGACGATGGCTACACCTATCGAGGTAATGGGCTCCAGATTAAAAAAGGGCGCAATAATTGATGGCGGCGCATGTCGAACAGCTGACATATGACAAAAATAAGCCAGCGAATAAGTGCCCGCGACAACGCAGATGGCAATCCATCCCATCTGTGAAATACTGTCGGGCGTTGCAAGTGACACTATCTGTCCACTGCCCATCCAGATGGACACAGCAACAGCAACCGGCAGCAAAACCAGATGTGCAATCAAACCGAACGCCAGAGGTTGCATTTTCCCTGCAAGCGAACGGCCTGAAAAAAACTGCAAGGTCGCACCAAACGAAGCCATAACCGCCAGTCCCAACCCCAGGGGGTTGAGCTTGCCAAGGTCCGGCCCGACAGCGATGGCAAGGCCGGAAAATGCAACCATCCCTATCAGCAAACGTTTCAGGGACAGGCTTCTGCCTTCCATGATTGGTGACAACAATAATATGAGAATTGGAAACGTAAAGAAGACGATGACGGCAAGCGCAACAGGGATGAACTGAACCGAACCGAGATAACCGACCGAAATCATGGCTGTAGAAACGATCATGACGCTCAAGCCAGCGCCAGCTCCATCGGGAACTTTCAGGCTGATGCGCCGTAGCAGCACAATCACGGAAAATACGATAACAAGCGCAATAACCCGCCACATCATTGTTTCCAGTGACGGAACGCCATGGGCAAATGCGAGGCGCGTAAATGGCGGCGTCAGACCATAAATCCCCGCAGCAGCCAGCGCGAATAAGATACCCTTGATTGTATCAGACAAGACATGAGCCTTCTTAAGTTCAGCGGTTAATTCCAGTACACAAGTTTATTTACTGGAAGCCGGCACGCGTTCCTTGGGCTTAACTTCTGCTGGTTTAACGTTTGCAGCAGCGCTTCCTGGATTGCCGGAATTGGCTTTTTCACGACCAGCAAGATTTGCAAATGACGCAAAGACCGCCGGGGTCACCACCTCACAACTACCACCAGCATTTCGGACTTCCTGACACAAAGACTGACTGGCCCCCTGAGTCATTCGATAGCTCACAGGGACAAAGTCTTTGGTGAACGGTATCCGGGTCACACCAGAGCCAGCTTGCGCCAGGCCGTTCGCCTTTATTATTTTGATACCGTTGATAACAGCTTCTGCTTCAGCTGGGCTTTCATACTTTCCAAAAGTAACTCCCCAACCAGAAAATTCATTTGTATTGACCATCTCGAGGCCTGTGCCACCGCATACTTTTTGACGCATATTGGTTGGAGAGCCAGCTTCGTTACTTATGCCTGCAAGAGATGTTGAGCCCGCGTAAAGTGCTGCATTCTCCAACAGAACTTTCGCCTTCCAGGCTCTTGCCTTTCCGCTGCGGGTACCAAACAAAACCGCAACCATGGATCGCCCGTTCACAGAGGCTGTTGCAACCAGGTTGAACCCGGACGGACAGATGAAGCCCGTTTTCATGCCATCAGCCTTGTCCCAGATCTTGAGCAGGTAGTTACGGTTGCGCAGCTTCTTCTTGCCCGCAACAACAAATGGAGCTGAATAATAGTTGCGCGATTGCGGGTAACGAGACATCAGCGCATTGGCCAAAATGGCAATATCTCGGGCTGTTGTAACCTGCCTTGCATCGTGCAGACCATGTGGATTAACAAAATGTGTGCCTGTCATCCCAAGTGATCGCGCAACCGCATTCATCTCCACTGCAAATGCAGCCTGCGAACCCGAGATCGTTTCTGCCAGCAGGGCCGCCATGTCATTGGCCGAATAAACCATCAGTGCCTTCAAGGCAAAATCCACCGATACCTTTTTGCCCGGTTTAAATCCGATCTTGCTGGGTGGTGGTGCAGAGGATGTCTTAGTCACCGTGCCCATCGTATCGGGTTTGATTTTTCCCTTTTCGATCGCCTGGAAAACCACGTAGGCCGTCATAATCTTGGTGAGTGAGGCTGGATACCATGGTTTGCCTGCATCACTGGCAACAATGACCTTGCCTTGTGCGCTGTCAAAAACAACAACCGGATTTGCTGATACATTCTGGCTTGCAGTCAGCAAGCTTGCCAGAACAGCAATCAGTCGCAACAAATTTGACATGGTAAAGGGCAAGACAGGTTCCAGTTAGTCTTTGATTTTTGAGGTTTCAGGACCATTGCCTACCACCTAGTGGCAAGCCGCATCAATACTCTAACAGCGTAGATCAGGTAATACTAACGTGGAACTGTATGGTGCCCCCAGCCGGACTCGAACCGGCACGCCCTCACGGACAACAGATTTTGAGTCTATCGCGTCTACCAGTTCCGCCACAGGGGCCTCAAATCGAGGCGGATAATAGGCAAGCGCACTCACCCGTCAACTGCAAACATCAAATCCAATAGAACAATTTTCATTATTGCCATATGGCACACAACTTGATTGGACAAATCAGCCTCGAAAGCATATCACCCTTCACCATGCTGAGACGCCTTTATGACTGGATTATGAGACTTGCAGCCCACCGGCACGCGCAGTGGTATCTGGCTGTTGTCTCATTCATTGAAAGCTCGGTTTTTCCGGTACCACCTGATGCCATGCTTGTTCCCATGACACTGGCAAAACCTGAAAAGGCGTGGCGATATGCAACTATTTGCACCATTGCATCTGTTCTGGGCGGCCTGCTGGGATATGCAATCGGCCTTCTGGCATTCGACACAATCGGACAATGGATACTGAGCGCCTACAATCTTGGCGACAAATTTTCAGACTTCCAGCAGAAATTCAATGAATGGGGCCTTCCCATCGTATTTTTCGCCGGATTGACGCCTTTCCCTTATAAGGTGATTACCCTCATGGCCGGGTGGACGCAAATGGCACTGCCCATTTTCATAGCCGCATCAGTTGTCTCAAGAGGCATGAGATTTTATCTTGTGTGCGGATTGTTGTACTATTTTGGAGACCCGATGAGAGTATTCATCGAGAAATATCTGGGCCTGCTGACATTGGCCGCAGGCATTGCACTTGTGGGCGGATTTGCCGCCGTCAAATTATTGTTGTGATTGAACGGAAATGCACTCAATGAACAATGCAGCATCAATGCAACGTTTATCCCTGCTGGCACTTGTTCTTGCGGCAACGACTATCATCGGAGCTTGGGCATTTGAAGTACTGGGCGGCTACAAGCCTTGTGCCTTATGCCTTCAGCAGCGCTGGGCCTACTATTTTTCAACACCCATATTGGGGTTACTCTGGCTGCGGCTCATCACAAAGAAAGACGCCCTGGATGGTGTGCGCTTTTGCTTTGCCGTTGTTTGCCTTGCCATGTTGATCAATGCTGGCC
>JBAUGO010000425.1:0-3610 GCA_049679775.1 Anderseniella sp. | reverse complement strand
CGTTTCATGTCTGTCGATTGCAGTGAGATACGCGACTGTTTCAGGTGTGGAATGAGCTCCAGCTCGCCCAGCGTGCCAGCATCAGGGTGGTTGGCTATGATCTGATCAACCAGCGTCGTGCCTGATCTGGGCATGCCTGAAACAAATACAGGTTGTTGCGAAACATGACCTGCGGGGGCAAGCTGACTGAGGCGGGCCTTGGTGAAATATTCCGCAATACCCAGTGCCACCTTTTCCAGCTGCTGTTCCTTGTCAAAACGATCAGGAACCTCAAGATTGTTGGCTTTTTCGATAGCTGCAAAGGCATCAGCGTACTGGTGTTGACGTTCCAGGCAAAGGCCCAGAGCAAAGTGCAGACGCGCCTGATCCTGCCGGTCAAGTTTACCCGTTTCAGCGTTACGCAGGATATCTGATATGGCTGAAATCTGCTGTTCGGCGGGGTATTCAGCTGATAAATTCTTGGCCAAGAAAAGTTGCAATGATGGATCAGCCGGGTTTGCTTCATGGGCTTGATGAATGCACGCAAGTGCCTCAGAACGCTTGTTTCGTGCCATCAAGGCACCCGCTTTCAGGACATGAATTTGGGCTATGATCCTGTGGGGCAACTTTACCTTGTCATATGTGGCGAGGCATTGTTCCAGATTGCCCGCAGTATCATATGTGGCAGCAAGCTCTGCCAGATCAGCTGGATTACCGGATTTGTGCGCCACAGGAGCCAGAATATCGGCCGCGTCCGTCAACCTGCGCAATACTGTCAGTGTCGTTGCCAGTTGCCGTTTTATTGCGTGGTCTTTTGGTGTCAACTCATGGGCCAGTGTCAGGGCAGCGAGTGCATCAAGGTGGCGCTGGGCGCTTGTGTGTGCTTTGGCAGACAAGGTTAGGGCTGGGATGAGGCCTGGTTGCTGTTTGAGTATCTGCTTCAATAACTGGCAAGCGCGATCATTATCCCCCGCTATGGTCAACAGCTCTGCTTGCAGCAGCGCAATTTCGACATTGGATGGTTCAAGCTGCTGCAATTGCTGAAGCTGGACTGCGGCTTCCTCCAACTGGCTTTTTCGCAATAGAAGCTTGATGGCCGCAATGGCGCTTCTCACCCGTTGATTGGGTGATGGTGGCATATGCAGCAGGGCTTTGGGTGGTGGATACGTCTGGCATGGGCTTTGTATCATGCAAAGCTGGACGCGCAAGCCTGATTGATGAAGTCAGGGCAGGGGATGCACAAAAGAAAACCGGCCCGAGGAAAACCCCGAGCCGGTCTTGTAGTTCTAGGTCGTTACGCAGTTCTTAGAAGAAGAACCATGTACCGAAGGTAGCGCGAACGCCGTCTTCTTCGACACCAGCCTGATCTTCAGACTGAGCCCAGATGACTTCCCAACCCATGCGCATTTGTTTAACAGGCTGCCACAGGATGTTGGCGTGTACCTTGTAAACTTTTTCAAGCTGAGCGGCCTGAGGAGCACTATCAACGTTTTCAGCATATGAGAACATTGTGTTGAAAGAAGTTGTCTCAGACAGGTTGAAAGACAGACCAACCAGGAACGCCATTGTTTCAAGTGGATCGTTGTTTGCATCAACAGATACGCCAGCTGCGCCATTGTCCAGAAGACCGAACATGAACTTTTGATCAAGCAGACCTTCACCGTAGCCGAAGCCAGCGGTCAGGGTTGTAACATCAGCGATGTTGAAGTTCGCACCAACCTGAACTGCCCAAGCGAGTTCGTCGTTATGGAATGCAGTCGCACCGCGACCGTTCCAGTCAGCAACTTCACCGGTCAGTATGATCTGGTGACCACCTGCAATGTCATACTGAACAAAAGAAGCAATGTTCGGCATGTTGGTTGTTGTGTCGAGTGATGGGTTTTCGATAGCAACTGCCCAGGACAGTGGACCATCAGCATAGCCCAGACGGATCTGAGGCGCACGTGAGTATGTGAGCAATGAGCCATAGAAGTCTACAGTTGACACACCGATTGGCAGCAGGGCTGCTGTGAACCATGTCTGACCAACGGTCAGTGTCCAGTTTGGTGTCATGTCCCAGTGACCGACAAGGTGACGGGCACGGAACAGGGTTGAACCAGAACGACCGCCAGATAAGAAGTCACCTTCGATCTGAGTGCGGATCTGGCCAATAGCTGTGTAGATCTTCGAACGAATACCGAAACGTGACTGCTTGGCTGTCAGAGAGATGTGATCGCCTGTGTTAGCACCCAGGTCATCTGTGCTGTACTTGGAGAACGAGTTTGCCACACCGTGGTTTTCGTCGAAGTCATAAGAAATGTGACCAGCAACATAACCGTAAACTGTGATTTCAGCGACTGGAGCTGGAAGATCAGCAACCGGTGTGATCGCGACTGTGAAACCGCTGTTGTCATTTGCGTTAGCTTGGTCCTTGACGGCGTCTACGCCCCAGGTGTTACCACCAAGACCGCGCTCATAACGCAGGAAGGAAGAACCAGCAGGAGCCTGTGCAGGCTGTGACTGGATCTGGTTTACTTGATTCTGGAGGTCAGCAAGCTGAGCCTTCAGTGTGCTGAGTTCATCAGCGGCAGCACCAGTGGTCATTACAGCGAGTGCTGCACCACCGAGAAGAGCCTTACGAAGCATTGTCATTATGGTTACTCCCATAAATTCTCTAGAGTTGGGTTTGCCCCCCGGAAATATTCCCCTGCAAACCGGGACTGGAGGACGTCTGTGCAATACCAAATCACACAAGAATGTTTTCTATCTTTGGCGCGGAGAATGCAACACCTTGATTGCTCTGGAAATCACTATTCCTGAATGTGTGACTTAAATGTCACAGTTGCCCAGGGTCAATCTGGCGTGCCTGCAATGCCATTTCTGACGGGTGTTGCTAAGACATTATAATATACAGGCGCGCAATCCAATGAATCTTTTTGGTCTTTTTGATTGAAAAAACCCCTAAAAACTGTCGATTATTTGAGCTAAAGATGTGTTTATAAACGTGATTTGTACGGAAAGGCTGCATGTCATGTCTTGCTGCGATTATGTGTTAACGATAAGGTAACCTAAAGTTGCGTTTCGGTCGGGTGGTTTTAACTGTTTGTCCTTTTGCCAGCCTATTTGAGGCGCAAGCTGAAAAATCATTGCTTCGTGGGGGAATCACTCATTCTTCAAGTCTGCCCAATGTAGTCAAAGGTCATGACTGGATTTGATTCCTTTTGTGTAGATCATTGAATTCTGATTGTATTGAAATCTGCTACAGGCGAAGGTGCTCGTCGAATATCTTGTTTTTTGAGAGACGTTATTGTTAGAGGGGATATCTGAATGTTGAAGTGTAACTGGCCCAAGTGGATTTTGCCTTGGGGTATTTTGCCTGTATTGCTTGGTGGGGCGGCTCTGTGGGCTAATTCTGGCTCATTGGAAACAAAGCTTTCGAGTGCGGCTGAGGCTCAACTCAAGTCATCAGGCGCTGATTGGGCTCAAGTCAAGTTGGCGGGCCGTGATGCCATGCTGTCTGGTGAAGCTCCTGACGAGGATGCCATTTCAAAGGCAGCCCAGATGGTGGCTGGCACATATGGTGTGAGGCGTGTTGATACATCCGGTGTCAAGGTCGCTCCGCCAGTGGTGCTGAATGTGCCATCTGCGGATC
>JBAUGO010000424.1:0-4282 GCA_049679775.1 Anderseniella sp. | reverse complement strand
GTTTTGGCGCATCAAGGATTACATGGCCATGGAGTATTCTGCGACTCAATTACGGTCGCGGCCCATGTCCTTATGGTTTGCACAAGCACAGATGTGGGCAATGAAGTCAAGCAATGCAAGCCAGTGTGGCGGTCTTGCCGCAGGTCGAGGTTAACGACGTTCAAACGCCAACCTTGCAGCCAACCCCAAAAATACGAATGACGACAGATACCCCAACGTGCTGATTGCCCACTTGCTGCGTATCAAAACTTCGCGGGCCGCACCAGCTCCTGCCCCAACCACACCATTGACGATTGTGCCACCGATGTTCAGCACAAGACCGAGCAGCAAAAACTGCATTATGGTCGAGCCACGTTGCGGGTCCACAAACTGCGGAATGAAGGCAAGCGTAAAAATGATGACTTTCGGATTGAGCAGATTGACCAGCATGCCACCACGCCACGCCTCAAAAGCGGTTGAACGACGCGCACCATCCGGTAAATCGACTTGCAATGGTGTCCTGAACGCCTGAACCGCCAGCCAGACAAGATAGACAACCCCCGCCCAGCGCAATATCTCGAACATGACCGGATAAGATGCAATCAGCGCAGCCAGCCCGAATGCTGCCAGAACCGTATGAATTGCACTGCCGGTTGATATGCCAAAGCTCGCTGCCAGCCCTGCTTTGGGACCGGATTTCAACCCCTGGCCAAGGCAGAACATCATGTCAGCACCCGGCGTGAGGTTCAGCGCCAGAGCAGCCGTTGCAAAGATCAGCAGATCAACAGGCTCAATCAACATCATTCGTCAGCTCCAGCGTCATGCAAACATTATGTGGCGTGATTTCATAATCAGCAAAAGCATCGCAGTAGGTAAAGCCAAATCGCTTGTACAAACGGTGTGCAGACTGGAAATCAGCATGAGTACCTGTCTCAAGGCTGACGCGATCATATCCTCGTTCGCGGGCATTTGTCAGAATGTGCCGCAAGACAAACTCACCAACCCCCTTGTTGCGATGTTCAGGGGCCGTCCGCATGGACTTGATCTCGGCAAAATCCGGCGCAAGTTCTTTCAATGCGCCACAGCCCAACAGCTCGCCCTTGTCCCAAACCGTCCAGAATGTCACACTCGGAACCCGTAATGCACCCAGGTCCAGCGCATGTACCGTGTCTGGTGGTGAAAGTGTCCGCATGTGAGCCAGATGACCTTCCAGAAGCGCGGCAATTTCAGGCCCACGCAGGTCATCAATGCGAATTTCCACCGCCACTACCCCTTGAGAGCTTGTGTCAAATCACCCACAAGATCGCCCACATCTTCAAGACCCACTGACAATCTCAACATGCCATCCGTGATCCCCATCTCATCGCGGCCCTGCTGGCCAATATTACGATGCGTTGTTGTGGCAGGATGGGTGATCAGTGACTTGGCATCACCCAGATTATTGGAAATATCGACAATCTGGAGCCGGCGTAAAACATCAAACGCTGCCTGCTTGCCACCTTTGACCTCAAACGTGACCATTGTCCCACCAGTGGCCATCTGTTTGCGACATAGCGCTGATTGCGGATGACTATCCAGCCATGGATAGGTAACCCGCTCTACTGCATTAAAGCTTTCCAGCGCAGTGGCAATCTCCAGCGCGCTTGCAGATTGTGCCATGACGCGCAGCTTCATGGTCTCCATGCCTTTCAACAGCACCCAGGCATTGAACGGTGACAATGAAGGCCCGGTGTGACGCAAGAACGGTTTCAGCTTGTCTTCCTTGAATTGCCTGGACGAGACCACGGCACCGCCCAATACCCGACCTTGCCCATCCATATGCTTTGTGCCGGAATATACAATAACATCAGCACCTAACGGCAATGTCTTCTGAACAATTGGGGTGGCGAAAATATTATCAACCACCACACAAATGCCCTTCTTGCGGGCAATCTCTGCCACGGCCGCAATGTCAAACACCTGTAATCCGGGGTTTGACGGGGTTTCGAGGAAAAATACCTTGGTCTCAGGTCTGATTGCAGATGACCATGCGGTCAGATCATTGCCATCGACCAGCGTGGAAGTGACGCCAAATTTCGGTAAAATCGAGGTCAGCACCTGATAGCACGAGCCAAACAAGGCTTTGGAGGCAACGATATGGTCTCCGGCTTCAACCTGGCACGCCAACGCACCCCATACAGCCGCCATGCCTGATGCTGTCGCATAACACGCTTGCGCGCCCTCAAGCAGGCGCAACCGCTCTTCAAACATGGTGACAGTCGGATTGCCATAACGGGCATAGACATAACCTTCGGCTTCTCCGGAAAACCGAGCTTCTGCTGTTTCTCCGTCATCATAGACAAAACCGGAGTTCAGATAGAGCGCTTCCGCCGTTTCCCCGTGATGTGAGCGATCAAGCCCACCTCGCACCAGACGTGTGGACTCTCCCCATTCTGATGGTCTCACGGGAGATTTCGTTGACTTCGGCATTTAATCAGCTCTGAACCCATGGCAAGCCGCGTGCCTTCCAGCCATTATGCTGTCCGCGATGGCGTGCCGGGTCAAGATCGCCTTCAAACCCCTCAGATACGTTGAAACAGTTCGTATATCCCGCATCAGCTAAAGCCATGGCAGCTGCCGCTGAACGAGCACCCGAACGGCAAATCAGAAAGATGTTGGCATCCTTGGCCAAGCCCATTTCCTGAACCACAGAAACAAACTCCTCATTGACCTGCATGGAGGGAAATTTCTGCCAGCTTATGGTCGCTACTCGCTCAATCGCTGGCACGCCGACAAAAGCCCATTCGGGTTGCGTCCTGACATCAATCAAAATAGCGGCAGGATCAGCATTCAACTGGTCATAAGCCTCCTGGGGGCTGACATTACCTTTGTACATTTTCTGAAGTCTTTCCTTGCTGATCAATATGAATCCTGTTGAGATGTACCTTAAACCGAACACCACGTCCCTTACAACGAACAATTGCACAGATTTAATGAATCTCACGCGACTTGGATATACAAAAGCCATGGAATCTTCCAACAAGTTTTGGCACAATAACTACAACGCAAGCGAGCAATCAAACAGGAAACCCAACCATGTTAAGCCGTCGTGAACTTCTTGCAGCCGCCGCCGCATGTGCAGCAACCACCCTGTATGCCCCTGCCATTCATGCACGCAGCACGCCCGGTAAGCGCTTTTATGCAACTCCCGATGACAAACACGCCATTACGCCTGTAGGACCAGGCATTGTGCCTCTGGAATACCGCAAACAGATTGTTCCTTATGCCAATAATCTGGATCCCGGTGCCATCGTCATTGATACGCGCAACAAGTTTCTATATCTGAAGCTCGACGCAAACCGGGCCATGAGGTATGGCGTTTCGGTAGGTAAGGAAGGATTTGGCTGGTCTGGGCACGCCAATATTGCGCGCAAGGTTATGTGGCCCAAATGGACCCCACCTCGGGAAATGATAGCCAGGGACAAGAAACTCGAAAAGTTTGCCAAAGGAATGCCAGGTGGCCCGAACAATCCCTTGGGTGCGCGTGCATTGTACCTATACAAGGACGGCAAGGACACACTCTACCGTATCCACGGCACCACCAAACCATCATCTATCGGCAAGGCTCAATCTTCAGGTTGCATCCGCATGTTGAACGAGGACGTCGTGGAAGTGTACCAACGCACAGTCATGGGTACAGATGTATATGTCCTCGGCCATAAGCAATAGCCCTCGAACTCACTGTCAAAATCTGCTCAACCTGATTTGATAAATCTGGCCCTTTTTCACTCGCCTGACCTCTGATAGCTTCCGGTATCAAAACCTCATGCAATCAGGGACTACAACCAATGGCAAAAGACCTTCCCTCCCACGCCGATGTCGTCATCGTCGGGGGTGGCATCATAGGCGCATCCTTAGCCTATCACCTCACGAAAATCGGGATCACGGATGTTGTGCTGCTTGAACGCAAGCAATTAACCTGCGGCACCACATGGCATGCTGCCGGCCTGGTGGGCCAGTTGCGCGCTTCCCGCAACATGACCGAGCTTGCAAAGTACACAACAGAGCTCATGAAAGGGCTTGAGGCGGAAACGGGCCAGGCCACCGGGTTCAAGCAAAATGGATCAATCTCGGTTGCCTTGAACGATGGTCGGCTTGAAGAATTCATGCGCGGAGCATCCATGGCCAAGAATTTTGGCCTCGACGTTCAGGTAATAGCAGCCGGTGAAATCAAGGAGCGCCTGCCCCACCTCTCCATGCACGATGTTGTGGGGGGTGTATTCCTGCCCGGTGATGGACAGGTAAACCCCATTGATGTGACACA
>JBAUGO010000423.1:0-1604 GCA_049679775.1 Anderseniella sp. | reverse complement strand
AAGGTTCGCCATCACGCACAAAAAATGTGGCTTGGCAGCAATTTTTTTCAACCGGTTATGTGCCGGATATCAGCGGCTTGAGATATCTGGCCCGCGCGATAACACCACCTGGACGGCCAAGGCGCTTCGATACACGGTTTCTGATGGCGGATGCTTCAATCATTGCCAATATCGATGACCCTATATCCCCCGGAAGCGATGAGCTTTTGGCGCCACATTGGGTGACCCTTGAACAAGCTCGCCAGCTTGACCTACCCTGGATTACAGGCCAGATACTTGATCGGCTGGAAACAGCGCTACAAGCGTCAGATCCATTCGCGCAACAGGCATCCGTGACTTATCAATTCATGCGCGGCAAATCCTGGACCTATGAGACATTGTGAAGTCAGTCTGCTGCCTTGACAATTGGCCGTGCTTGAGCGATACCGCGCTACAACAATCTTAATTCCAATTTGTGTTGCCACCTGCATGAAGGATCAACACGTCTACGAAAGGTCCGGCCATGGCCAAGGCAACCACAATCAAGATCAAACTGCTGTCGACTGCTGACACAGGCTTTTTCTATACCGCAAAGAAAAACTCTCGCACACAGACTGAAAAGCTGTCTTTCAAGAAGTACGATCCAGTTGTGAAGAAGCATGTCGAGTTCAAAGAAGCCAAAATCAAGTAATCAGGCTTTCTTCTCAAAAATCAGTATTTAACGCTGTCCATTCGGGCAGCGTTTTTTTATGCGCTCATGTGTTGGAATTAGAGTGACCGGCCCGGGATCAGGTTAGAAGAGGCCTTTCGAACCAGGCCGGACCGGTCTAGCCCCGTGGTTTCAGGAGATGCGGCGGACCTGAAGCTCCTCGGGGTAGTGCAATTTCGAATTTTACTCGAATTTTATGCAGTTTCCAACGCGTGAGCTGTGTCTGATCGGAGTTTTCATCAAACATCGTAAGCTGTTATGGTAAACAGCTAAGTCTTTTTGCCAGCGATGTAATTGGATTTTTGATCAGGCCGCGTCTGAAACGACACGGTTCCGGCCTGAACGTTTGGCTTTGTACAGTGCCTCATCTGCGCGCTTGATGATCGTCTCAGCACTGTCTTCAACATACTCATAGCCTGCAACACCCAATGATGCGGTAATGGCAAGCGGGCCGGATTTTGCTCCAGCATTGAACGGTTTGGTTCCAATAGTGCGACGCAGCCGCTCGGCTATGGTGAAGGCGACGTGTATGTCTGTTTCAGGCAGAATTACCAAAAACTCTTCCCCACCAAGACGACAGCAAAGATCAATGGCACGAACCTGGCCTTTGAGCCTGAGTGCCAATTCCTGCAAAACCCGATCGCCCACATCATGTCCGTGAGTGTCATTGATGGGTTTGAAGAAATCCACATCAATCAACAAGACGCTGACAGGTTTGCCACGCGAAGCAGCATTATTGACATGGATATTCAGCTGATTATCCATATGGCGACGGTTGTACAGTCCGGTCAGTGGATCAGTAACAGCAAGCTCCATGGAGCGCGTAACATTGTTTCGCAGACGATCCGTGTAACGCTTGCGCTTGATTTGTGTGTTGACGCGGGCCTGCAATTCCATCTTGTCGATAGGTCTATGC
>JBAUGO010000422.1:0-2003 GCA_049679775.1 Anderseniella sp. | reverse complement strand
CGATTGCGATTGAGCTGCACGGTTTCGGTCAGCAACAATGTGCCTTCCCCGTCCACATGAATGCCGCCACCTTCATTCACCAGCTTTGACGGCAAGTGCACCGCACCAGTCTTTTCAGCCACAAAACGCGCAATCAGGGCATCGGCTGAGCGGTGTGGAAACGTGCGCCCACCCCAGCCGTTAAAGGTCCAGTCAACCGCGCCGAGTTCACCGGTGTCATTGACCACAAAAGTTGGACCACAATCGCGCATCCAGCTATCGCCCAGTTCGCGCTCTACTACTTCAACATTGTCATTCAGGTACTTGCGTGCAACCGCGGCCTCACCATCATCACATACCATCGTGACCGGCTCAAAGCGCGAGATGGTATTGGCAACCTCAGACCATGCCTTGTAAGCCACCGCCTTGCTGCCAACAAACTCGATAGTATCCGGATTAACAGGCCAACCCATCCAGGTTTGCTTGTGGGGAGCCCATTCGGGCGGCATTTTCCAGCTCATGATTGTTCCTGGTCAAACTGAAGTGTCACTGGACATCACACTACTAGGCACGTCTCAGCTTCACAAGCTCAACCCGCATGCTCTGCGCATTTCACTCAAACAGAACGGTAAGCAATTTTTTCACACCCTCTTTCAAAACCGGCAATTGTTCAACTGCAGTTCCGGGCTTTACCCTGATGTCAGGCCCATGAAAAGCGAGGGCGCCAAAATAGCGATTGTCTTTCTGAAAAATTGGAACCGCAATAGCGACCATGCCATCAAAGAGTTCGCCATTGTCCAATGCATAACCTTGGGCTGCCACCTTTTCCACTTCCCGCAGAAGTGCTGTTGCATCGGTAAAGGTATTGCTGGTTTTTGCTTCCAGTTTCAATGTGTTTATGAAAATGGCCCGTTTGCGCGGCTCCAGGCTGGCAAGATAGGTTTTGCCGCTGGCAGTGCAATGGAACGGAACATTGGTGCCAACCGGCAATTGTATTCGGAAGGGCCACTCGGTCTCGACACGATCAAGATAACGCATTCCAGCTTCTTCCGGTACCACCAGGTTTACTGTCTCGTTTACTTTCGCAGCAACCTCAACCAACACCTGATGGCATGCTATTGCCGTGTCACTGGTACTTAGCAACCCGGCAGCTACTTGCCTTAATCGACGGGCCGGCCTGAGCTTGCGTGGATCAATATCACGGGCCAGATACCCTTCGGAAATCAAGGTCTGACAAAGACGGTGAATGGAGGGCTTGGGCAATCCAAGTTGCCGGTTAATTTCGCTAGGTGTCAGGGGCTTGCCCGCTGTTGCCAGTATTTCCGCTATCATCAGCAAACGCAGATTTGTCGGGACACGATCGGTATCGAGCTGTTCAGCAGACCCCTTATTCGCATTCATCACTATAACTCCCTGCAATGTGCCCGCTTTTTCGGGTCTGCACATATTAACAATTGTTAAAATTTGCCCTTGCGATGGCACCAGTTTAGTGTTCTAGTTTCAAAAAACAATAAAAAAAGTCTCATTTTTTGACAGGCAGGAAACTTGGAGTTCGACTACGTCATCGTTGGCGCCGGTTCAGCAGGCTGTGCCATTGCAGCACGCCTGACAGAGAACCCATCTGTCAGCGTGGCCTTGATTGAGGCTGGTGGTCGCGATTCCTCACCATGGATTCACATCCCCGTCGGTTATTTCAAAACCATCAAGAACCCTGCCCTTAACTGGATGTACCGCACACAATCCGATCCCGGCCTCAACGGACGTGCGCTTAACTGGCCGCGCGGCAAGACACTTGGCGGATCAAGCTCCATCAACGGTCTGCTGTATGTTCGCGGACAGGCACAGGACTATGATCATTGGCGACAGCTGGGGAATGAAGGCTGGTCCTGGGAAGATGTCCTGCCCTTGTTCAAGCGTGCAGAAAGCTGGGAGGGTGGCGAGGATGAGCTACGGGGCAGCGAAGGCCCATTGTCCGTTACCAAGTCCGGGAAATCGTGGAAGATAGTTGATGCATGGGTACAGGC
>JBAUGO010000421.1:0-4581 GCA_049679775.1 Anderseniella sp. | reverse complement strand
CCGACATCGAGGCTATGGGGCTTGGCTGGATCAACTCCATGGGTTCCGGCAAGGGTGGCGATACAATCACCTCCGGCATCGAAGGGGCCTGGACACCAACGCCGACCACATGGGACATGAGCTATTTTGACGTTCTATTCGGCAACGAGTGGGAACTGACCAAAAGCCCCGCTGGTGCACACCAGTGGCAGCCAGTCAAGGGCAAGGGTTCGGCTGGAAAGACCGCACCAGCAGCTCATGACAAGTCAAAGTCCGAATCGATCATGATGACGACAGCCGATATGGCCATGCGCATGGACCCTGCCTATGAGAAAATCTCCCGCCACTTCCACAAGAACCCGAAAGAGTTTGCGGATGCTTTTGCGCGTGCATGGTTCAAGCTGACCCATCGCGATATGGGACCGATCGCCCGTTATCTTGGCTCTGAAGTGCCAAAGGAAGTGCTGATCTGGCAAGACCCTGTGCCAGCCCCAAAAGGCAAGCAGATCGGCGCAAAGGACATCGCCGCCCTGAAGGAGAAAATCCTGAAGTCAAAATTGACTGTATCAGAACTGGTCTCCACAGCATGGGCATCTGCTTCCACATTCCGCGGCAGTGACAAGCGCGGCGGTGCAAATGGTGCACGTATCGCACTCAGCCCACAAAAAGACTGGGAAGCCAACAACCCGACCCAACTGGCAAATGTGCTCAAGAAGTTGACGTCCATCCAGAAGGATTTCAACAAGGGCTCCAAGCACGTATCACTTGCTGATCTCATTGTCCTCGCAGGTACCGCAGCAGTTGAAAAGGCAGCGCATGATGCTGGCCACAAGGTCAAGCTTGCTTTCACACCCGGTCGCACCGATGCCACTCAGGACCAGACAGATGTTGAATCCTTTGCTCCGCTTGAACCCGCAGCAGATGGTTTCCGCAACTACCTGAAAAAGGGCCAGACCCGCCCGGCAGAAGAACTGCTGGTCGACAAGGCACAATTGCTGACACTGACAGCGCCGGAAATGACCGTACTGGTTGGTGGCATGCGCGCCCTTGGCGCAAATGCAGATGGCTCCTCGCATGGTGTCCTGACGAAGAAGCCAGGCACACTGACCAATGACTTCTTCACCAACCTGTTGTCTCGCGACATCAAGTGGAAGCAGTCTTCAAAGTCAGAGAACCTGTTTGAAGGCAGCGATGCCAAAGGCAAGGTCAAGTGGACCGGCACACGCGCTGATCTTGTCTTCGGATCCAACTCGCAACTGCGCGCCCTGGCAGAAGTCTATGCCAGCTCGGATGCATCCGAGAAGTTCGCGAAAGACTTCGCAAAGGCCTGGACCAAGGTCATGAACCTGGACCGGTTCGACCTGGCCTGATCAAGGCAAAAAACCCAATAAAAAACGGCGCTTGAGACCACAATCTCAGGCGCCGATTTTGTTTCAATGATTGGGTGACAAAGCTTTCCGCCACACTCACACTTATTCTATTGGGTCGGAACCGTTGGCCCGGTTGGGGCAGGCGTTGTACCTGGAAGCGTTGGCAGAACCGAACCACCGCCCTGCTCCTGTGTCTGGCCACCCTGACTTGGTGCAACCTGGTCAAGCACCGAACCTCCGTTACTTGTCCCACGTGCCAGATAGGCCAGCGACAAGGATGTCAGGAAAAAGCAAACTGCCAAAATGGCTGTTGTGCGTGTCAGCGCATTGCCAGCGCCGCGCGATGAAAACATTCCGCCACCACCGCCGCCACCGCCGCCAATACCGAGCGCACCGCCTTCGGATCGTTGCAGCAAGACAGTGGCAATAAGCGCCAGCACAATCAACAGGTGAACAACAGTTATGACAGCAATCATCGTTTATCTCTAGCTTTCAGGCGTGGTGGAAAAGTCATATTCGGCTCATGTAGGCGTTTGCAAGGCCAATGTAAACAGCATTGAAGCTTCAAAACGCTTCTATAATCCCGAAAAAGTCATCCGCTTTCAGGCTTGCACCTCCGACCAAAGCGCCGTCCACATTGTCAATTGCCATCAATTCGCGGGCATTACCCGGCTTGACCGAGCCGCCATACAATATCCGCACATTGTGCGCTTCTTCTGCGCCCAATAACGCAGAAAGCGCGGCGCGCAAGGCCTGATGCACCTCTGCAATTTGTTGGATCGTGGGTGTGAGACCGGACCCGATTGCCCACACAGGCTCATATGCAACAATGCTGTTGCCCCCTGACGCACCCGATGGCAATGACCCGTTGAGCTGGTCATGAACGACACTCAGCGTCAGACCCGCTTCACGCTGCGCCAGTGTTTCACCCAGGCACACAATTGCCGTCAGCCCTTGTGAAATGGCGGCTTCCGCCTTGGCCTTCACGATAGCGTTGCTCTCCCCATGATCAGCCCGGCGCTCGGAATGCCCCACAATAACAGCGCTCGCACCGGCATCCTTCAACATGGCAGCTGATATATCGCCTGTGTGTGCGCCTGATTGTTGTGCGTGGCAGTCCTGCCCACCAATCGCAATGGCACTGCCTGATACAGCCCTTGCCATTCCTGCGATCAGCGTTGCTGGTGGACACAGCATGACATCACACTTCGCATCAAAGGCAGAAAGTTTTGCCATAAGGGCATTTGCTTCATCCAATGACGCATTTACGCCATTCATTTTCCAGTTACCTGCTGCCAATGGCTTCATTATTCCTGATTTCCCTTGCTATTGCGTGCACCAGTGATACCAAACCTTAAAGTGAAACCATAACGCTTGCGGCCCACGGTCCACATTTTTATAAGGGGTCCAGCAAAAACTGTCAGGTCATTGAAATGTTAACAGCACTACGCAGCAAATCAGGTGGCATCATTGCCAAGGTCTTTATCGGGCTTCTGGCGGCAAGTTTTGCCGTTTGGGGCATTGAAGACATGCTGCGCGGCAGTACATCCGACACACTTGCCACCGTGGGAGACCGCACCATTGGTACATATGAGTTCAGTAATAACTTCAATCAGCAATTAGCCTCCTATTCGCGCCGCCTTGGCCAGACCATCACACCAGACCGTGCTCGCGAGCTTGGATTGGACCGCCAGGTACTGGCTGATCTTATGCGTGATGCTTCACTGGACAGCCAGGCCAACGAACTTGGCATCATCATGCCCGAACGCGCCGTTGCCCAGACCCTGGCTGACAATCCGCAGTTCCAATCCAGCGATGGCAAATTCAGCGCGGATAATTTCCGCCGTCTCCTGCAGCAAAATGGCTTGAGTGAGCAACAATTCTTCGCAACCGAACGCCTGAATATGACTCGTCAGGTCATAACCCAACCGCTGACCACTCAGGCGGTGGTGCCGGACACACTTGTCGAACTTGTCTGGAAGCACCGCACCGAAGAACGAGACGCCACATGGTTTGAGTTCACGATCAACACTTCGGGCACTCAACCATCCGATGCTGATCTGAAGTCACTCTACGATCAAAGCCCTGAACGTTTCAGGCGTCCGGAACGGCGCAGCCTGCTGGTTGTGGCGCTGACGCCAGAAGCCATTGCCTCCTCCATCGAAGTCAAGGATGAAGACATCCAGCGCCAGTTTGAAGTGCGCAAGAACGAGCTCCTTGCCAAACAAACGCGTACCGTCCTGCAATTGTCATTTGCCAATGAGGCCGAAGCACAAGCAGCAGCCGACAAGATCAAGGCAGGTACAGCCTTTGAAGACATCGCAAAGGAACAGGGCAAGAGCCTGGCCGACATATCACTTGGAACCGTGACAAAGTCCGCTATCCCCGATGCTGCCGTTGCCGAAGCTGCGTTTGCGCTGAAGGAAGGCGAAGTATCCGCACCTGTCAAAGGTCGGTTTGGCCATGTTGTGTTGAAAGCCACTGACACTCAATCTGCGGCTGAAATTACACTGGACTCGTTGCGTGATGAACTTGTTGCCGCAGTTCGCACTTCCAGGGCACGCGACCAGATACTGGATCTGCATGACAAGTTTGAAGACGCACGCGCTGGTGGGGCATCTTTGGAAGAAGCTGCCCGCGAAATCGCAATCACACCTGTAAGCATCGGCCCTGTGGCGCTTGATGGCAGCAATGAGCAAGGTGAAACGATCGCCGTACCAGGTCATTCCGACACTTTGAAAACGGCTTTTGAAACCGATATCGGCCTTGAAATTTCACCACTGACAGATGGAGACAATGGCTTCACATGGGTTGAGACCCGTGAAATCAAACCCTCCTTTGTCCCGGCCTTCAATGACGTGAAAGGTGAGGTAGCAACCGCCTGGACTGCGCGCGAGGCGGCACAAGCCACCCGCAAGAAAGCCGAAGAACTGGTAGCCAAACTCAAGTCAGGCACATCGATCACCGAACTTGCAGCGTCAGAAAACGCCGAACTCAAAACTGCTACAGGTCTCAAGCGCAATGAAAGCGGTAGCGAGTTTAGCCCGGCGGACTTGTCCGAGCTGTTCTCCGTCCCGGATAACGGCAAGACTTTTTCATTGTCATCGGACGGCAAAACCGCAAAAATCATGGCCTCGACACCTGTTCTCGGCACCAGCTTTGATCCTGCCTCCACAGAAGCCCAGGCAATCCGGGAAGTATTGGCTGATAACCTGTCCAACGACCTTTTCAA
>JBAUGO010000420.1:0-2470 GCA_049679775.1 Anderseniella sp. | reverse complement strand
GGCTGGGACCAACTCAACTGACGAGTTGGAAATCATTCCTTTCATGGCGCTGGAGCGGCAGGACTTTCTGGAGCTTGACCTGACCCAGATGATTTTCAAACTGGCGAATGCAGGCAAAAAGAAAATTGCCCTGATGAGCCGGTTGCCCATTGTCGGCAATGTAAATCCGCAAACGGGTCAAGCAATTCCTGCCTGGCAAGTCTACAACCAGCTCAATGAGTTTTTCCTGGTTGGAAACCTTGGTGCAAGCTTCGACAATATTCCTGATGAGGCTGACTTGTTGTTGATTGTAGCGCCAGGTGAAATCAACGAGCAGACGAAATATGCGATTGATCAGTTTGCCTTATCCGGCAAGCCGGTAATTGTTTTTGCTGACCCTTATTCCGAGGTTTTGCCTGCTGGTCGTGACAACCTGAAAACCAACAAGGGTTTCACGGATTTGCTGTCAGGCTGGGGGTTACGGGTTGAGGCAGAAAAGGTCGTTGGCGATATCGAAAACTCAAGGCAGGTTCAATTTGCAGACCCGGGTGGCAACCCCTCGATTGTCAATTATGTGACATGGCTTGCCATGGGAGAAGCAAACTTTGATCGCACCGACGGTATTTTCAATCAGGTTAGTTCGCTCCTGATGGCGTCGGCAGGCTCCCTTGAGGCCATTCCTGGCTCGGGTCTTACATTTCAGCCGATGGTTGCCACATCACCACGTTCATCGCTGGTTGAAATCAAGAAACTGCGCAACCCAAACCCGATAAAGCTGTTGCAGGAATATCTGCCGGATGGCCAGCAGCGCGTGCTGGCGGCGCGGGTTCGCGGCGATGCACGCTCAGTGTTTGGTGAGACGCGCCCGGCAGGTATAAAACCTGATGCTGAGCACCGCGTAACCGGGGCAGTGAACGTGCTGGCGGTTTCTGATGGTGATATGTTGTACGACAGTTTCTGGGCAGAGGTCGGGCAATTGCCTGGCGGCAAGACGACGGTTATCCCGCGTGCTGGCAATGCCAATTTCCTGATCAATGCGATCAGTGACATGGCGGGCGGGCAGGCACTTGCGGGACTGCGAGGACGTGGTGTTGAGCAACGCCCGTTTACGCGTGTGGCTGAGCTGCGCACGGCTGCCAATGCCCGTTTTCGTCAGCAGGAGCAATTGCTAAATGACCGTCTCCAGGAAACCCAGAAGAAACTGACCGACCTTTTATCACGCTCCAAGGATGGCACGGTTACATTGAGCGAGGCAGACCAGAAGGCAATTGAAGATTTCCGGACGGAAACTTTCACGGTGCGCAAATCCCTGCGTGAGGTTCAGCGCAATTTGCGCTCGGACATTGATGCGCTGGGTGTTCGCATAAAGATGCTGAATATCGCGATTGTACCGCTGTTGGTGGCGCTGTTCGGGTTCACCTTGTTGTGGCGCAGGCGCTCTCGAGCCGGAGCTGCAAAAACAAGGGGGGCCTCGTCATGACACCGCGCATGGTTGCCGGTCTATGTGTTGCCGGCATTATCGCAACCGCTGGTGCGGTCTGGCAGTATCAGATGAACTCCTCCGGCTTTACCGAGATTGAACGCGGTCAACGCGTATTGCCGGATTTGCTTGGTCAGGCCAATAATGTGATGGCGCTCAATGTACAGCAAGGCGACAGGATTATTCGCATTGAACGCAAGGGCGACACTTATGTGCTTGGTGGTTCGGGCTATCCGGTCAAGGGGGGCAAGTTTCAAACCGCTCTTGTGGCCGCTGCAAGCCTGGAAAAGTTTGATGCCAAGACACAGCGAGATGACAAATATCCCCTGATCGAGGTTGAAGAACCTGCGACAAGCACGGCAAAAAGCAGGCTTTTAAGCTTTGAGGACGCGTCTGGCGGGACGCTTGCCTCAATCATCATCGGCAAGAAGGCGCGCGGGCGCATTGGTGGTGCTGTTGGTGATGGGCAATATGTACGCCTGCCTGGCGACAAGCAAAGCTGGCTGGTGCGCGGTCTGGTCGAGGCCGATGTGGCGCTTGGGGTTTGGGTTGATGATGCCATAACCGACATGAACATTGATCATGTGGCCCTTGCTGCCTTCAAGCCTGCGGATGGACCGGAAGTGGTTGTCCGTCGTACAGGTGTGAGTGAAGGCGGTCAGGCGAAGTTTGAAATTGATAATGTTCCAGATGGCAGGAAGCCTAAAAATGAACTGACGGTGCGCTATGCCGCCACTGATATAGGCAATGTCAGTTTTATTGATGTGCGCAAGGATGAAGGTGGCGATGTTGCCTGGCGGACGAGACTGATCATGGCGGATGGCATGCTGGCTGAGTTCAACATTACCCGTGATGACTGGATCAGCCTGAAGGTTCTTGAAACGGGCAAGGACAAGTCCACAGCCACAGATCTGCAATCTCGCACGCAAGGCTGGCAGTACAAGGTGGCTGACTACAAGCTGAAGCAGCTCAAGCTGACCATGGACGATTTGACTGAGTAACCTTACTGGT
>JBAUGO010000419.1:0-7481 GCA_049679775.1 Anderseniella sp. | reverse complement strand
GCGTGCATCTGGGGAACGGCAGGGAATATGGATACCTTGTCCTGCAAGGCTGAGAAAGTTGCATTGGCGTCAAAGCGCGGCACAAGTTCAAATCGCGCACCTGCCGACAATGCAGCCATGAAAACAGATGACAGTCCAAACACATGTGTTAGTGGCAGTACACCATAGACATGGTCTTCGCGAAGGATACCGCGATGGTCTGCCGACATCTGGCCAGCCGCCAGCAGGTTGCCATGGCTCAACATCACCGCCTTGGGGTCTCCTGTCGTGCCGGTAGTATATAAAAGCACCGCCACGTCTTGCTGCCCGTTTTCAACCGGTTCGGCTGTTGTGTGATTAAAACTTGCCAACATGGCCTGTTCCGGTCCGACCAGTATTTCATGTGCCTTGAACCGCAAGGCATGGCGTTCAGCTTCCTGAGATACGGAACTTGTGAACACGATGGCTGCTGGCTGGGCATGCTCGTTGATCGCGTCTATTTCATGCGATGACAGGCGGGCATTGGCTGGAATGGCCCAGGCGTCCAGCAGGCTTGCTGCCATCAAGCCGCACGCCAATGTGCAGGAATTTTCTGCCACAAGCATGAGCCTGTGGCCTGGCCTGACACCGTTTGCGGCCAGTTTTCTTGCCAGTTGGCAGGCATTATCACGCCATTGCGCAAAGCTTGTTTCACCGGTTGTTGCGGTCACCAGTGCCGTTGCATCAGGCGCATGGCTTGCGTGATGTTCAAGCAGGTGGTGTATCCGTGAAAACGATGTCATGTTGTGCCCGGGAAAAGACGTACCGACATCATTATGTCGGCCAGAGAACTGAAGGAATAGCTATCATGATGCGGCCCCCTTTGTCGCCAATTGTTGCCGAATTACCATCCACAGTGCCGTTTGTCGGGCCTGAAGCGCAAGAGCGTGCTCGCGGGGCAAGGTTCAAGGCTCGCATAGGAGCCAATGAGAGTGTTTTTGGGCCGTCAGAAAAAGTAGTTGCCGCCATCAAGGCCGAAGCCTCGCACGCATGGCAATATTGCGATCCTGAGAACCATGACCTCAGGCAGGCACTGGCAGCCTATCACGGCATATCGCCGGACAATATTCTGGTAGGTGAGGGCATTGATGGCCTGTTTGGTGTCACCGCAAGACTGTTTGTGGCGCCAGGTGACAAGGTTGCTACATCTCATGGCGCCTACCCGACCTTCAACTATCAGGTGGCCGGAGCAGGTGGGACCATAGTGACGTGCCCTTATGTGGCTGATCGCGAGGACTTGTCATCACTGATTGACCTGGCCAAACGCGAACAGACCAAGCTCATCTATCTCGCCAATCCCGACAACCCGATAGGTACCTGGTGGCATGGCAAGGAAATCGAGGCCATGATCAAGGACATCCCTGAAGGCACCGCCTTGTGTCTTGATGAAGCCTATGGCGAGTTTGCGCCTGCCGGGACTTTGCCTGATCTAGACCCGTACAATCCACAAGTGTTGCGGTTCAGGACATTCTCCAAGGCTTATGGACTTGCCGGATGCCGCATTGCCTATGTCATTGGCGAGGCTCGCATGATCCAGGCCTATGACAAGATCCGCAACCATTTCGGGGTCAACCGGATTGCACAGGCAGCCGCCCTTGCTGCGCTTGAAGATCAGGACTGGCTGGACACGGTCGTGGTGCGTGTGCAGGTGGCGCGTAATGAAATCACCCGCATTGCCCATGAGAACAATCTTGAAGTTGTGCCTTCTGCAGCAAACTTTGTAGCAGTTGACTGTGGTGGCGATGGTGTGTTTGCCAAAGCGGTCATGGAAAGCTTGCTGCAACAGGGCCTGTTTGTGCGCATGCCCGGCGTGGCACCCCTGAACCGCTGCATTCGCATCACGACCGGACGCGAGGA
This sequence comes from Anderseniella sp., assembly GCA_049679775.1. GTDB lineage: Bacteria > Pseudomonadota > Alphaproteobacteria > Rhizobiales > Aestuariivirgaceae > Anderseniella. The sequence goes on along the minus strand of JBAUGO010000419.1, from coordinate 5,606 downwards.
TGATCTGGAACTGCTTGAAAAGGCATTGCCGATCGCCTTGGCTGCAGCGCGAGGTTAGCCCTTTTGAACAAGCCGGTTGAAGATACTGGTGCAATAGCTGGATTTGGTTTTGCTGTTTTCCTGCTGGTTTGTGGCGTGACGACAGCAAGCCTCTCCGGGGCCTTCATGAAAATCCTGTCAACTGACTTGAACACGGCTATGCTGACCTTTGGCCGTTATTCAGGTTATCTGCTGGTCATCCTGCCGTTTTCGCTCTGGAAATATGGTCGCCAGGTTTTTGTACCGCCACAGGCACAGGTCCAGTTTCTCCGCGCCGTCATGATCCTTGGGGCCACATTTGCCTTCATCTACTCAATCCGCTTGCTGCCGATCGCTACAACGGTCGCCATCTTGTACGTGTATCCGTTTCTGGTGGCGCTCATGTCTCCCGCCTTGCTTGGGGAGCGTGCATCTTCAGCCTCCTGGGCTGGTGTGACGGGAGGCTTCATTGGCATCTTGATTGTCATGCGACCAGACGTGGATGCTTTCAATGCCGGGGCAATAGCTGCGCTTGTGACTGGGGCGTTTTATGCATTGCACATCATATTGACCCGCAAGGTTGCCAACGCCGCGCCAGCGCTTGTGTCCAACAGTTTCATGGCGATCGTGGCGCTGGTGCTTGTGTCGCCCCTGACATATCTGTGGTGGCAGCCGGTGAGTTTGCAACAGGCCGGAATCATGTTGGTCCTGGGGGGTGTCAATGCCATTGCTCACTTGCTGATCATCAACGCTTACAAGCTATCACCCGCCCCGGCACTGGCACCTTTCACCTACAGTGAAATCGTTGCAACCACGCTATGGGGCATTGCAATATTCGGAGACGTTCCGGACATCGTCACTCTGGTTGGCATTACCATTATCATTACTTCAGGGATCATGGTTACCCAGTCGGGAAGATTTGGCCGTTTACTGGCAAAACGCCGGGCGGCAAGCGGTGGTTAGGGGGATCATTCCGGGTAGATTCAGGCTGCGTCAATCGTGACCTAGACAAGCGATCATAACCAGTTAACGTGAGTGTTTCGTGATAAGCATAAAAAAATATACAGGGGAAACATGGCACGCAATATTCTTATCCTTGGGGCTTCATACGGGTCTTTGCTGGCAACCAAACTGTTGATGGCGGGTCATAATGTGACGCTTGTGTGCCGTGAAAAAACGGCCGAACTGATCAACACGCAAGGAACGGAAGTACGCATCAAGCTGCGCGATGAAGATACCCACCGCTCGATATTTTCGCGTGACTTGCCAGGAAAACTGGACGCTGCAGCACCGCATGATGTTGATGTGTCACGCTATGATCTTGTGGGCCTTGCCATGCAGGAGCCACAATACACCAACCATACGATCCGAATGTTGATGATCAAGATTGCCGATGCAAAGTTGCCGTGCCTGTCGATCATGAACATGCCACCCTTGCCATACCTCAAACGCATTCCTGCGCTTGCGGCCATGGACTTGCGTGAAGCGTACACAACGCCGGCTGTGTGGGACCGTTTTGAACCTGGCCTGATGACGCTATGCTCTCCTGACCCGCAAGCCTTCCGTCCACCGGAAGAAAAAGCAAATGTGCTGCATGTCGGTTTGCCTACAAATTTCAAGGCGGCAGTATTTGCTGATGAGGCTCACAACAAACTTCTGCGTGAGCTGGAGGCAGACATTGGTGAAGTTACGCTGGACGGCAAGGACGTGCCAGTGAAGCTCAAAATCTATGACTCACTGTTTGTTCCCATGGCCAAATGGTCAATGCTGTTGACGGGCAACTATCGCTGCATCACGCCGGGTGAACCGCGCGCCATTCGCGATGCTGTGCATTCTGATCCTGAAGTGTCGCGCTCGATTTATGCCCATGTCGACCAGATTGCCCAGAAGCTTGGTGCAGATCCTGAAGATGCCGTGCCATATGAAAAATATGCCAAGGCGGCTGAAAGTCTGTTGAAGCCATCATCGGCCGCTCGTGCCGTTGCTGCAGGTGCGCCGTTTATCGAGCGTGTGGACCTGTTGGTGAAACTGATCGCAGATCAGCTTGGCATGCCCAATGACGAGATCAACAATACGGTAAAAATTGTTGACGGCAAGCTTGATGAACGCATCGTCATGAGCTGAGGGGTTGGTAAGGAAGTAACACCCTCAAAAAGGTGACTTCTTTGGAAAATCGGGTTTCCGTTTCTCTCTGATTGATGACAGGCCCTCTTTCACTTCCGGCCCTGAAAAGCCCATGAACTCCAGCGCCAGCGAGGCATCGAAGCTTGGCCCCGCCATGCGCAGCCAGTTGTTCAATGAATGCTTGGTCCAGCGGATGGCCGTGGGTGCGCCTCGTGCCAGTTTTCGGCATACGTTCATCGCGTCGTCATGAACCTTGTCGTCATCTGTGACCAGCGACACCAGCCCGATGCGCTCGGCCTCTTCACCCATCAAGGGTTCGCATAACATGAGGTAATATTTTGCCTTGGCCATGCCGATCAGCAAGGGCCAGACAATGGCGGCATGATCACCGGCCGCCACACCCAGGCGTGTATGACCGTCAATGATGCGTGCAGTGCGTCCGGCAACGGTAATATCGCACACCATGGCAGCGGCCAGACCTGCACCAACGCTCACCCCTTCAATCGCTGCAACGGTTGGCTTGGAGCAGTTGATGATATTGTAAACCAGATCACTGGCTTCCTTCCAGACGCGTGCGCGTGTTGCAAAGTCATTGGTCATGTCCTCGACCATGGACAGATCGCCACCTGCTGACAGATTACCCCCGTCACCGCGCAACAGAACCACATTGGTGTCAGGATCGCGGTCCACATCACGCCAGACTTCGGCTATTTCGCGGTGACCATTTGCGTCCAGGGCGTTGAGTTTTCCCGGGGCTGACAGGATGATTTCCAGAATGCCGGGCTCAGGGCGATTGAACTTCAATGAGGTGTATTGGCTATAGAGATCGCTCACGTTCTCAATCCTTTTGGTTATGGGTGATTTGTCCGGCGCAAATCGTCAAGATCACGCTCATGTTCTGGATTTGGGTGGGTTGCGTGGTTTCGATATTGCCATCCAGCATAATAATGTCAGCGGCAAATCCCGGCATTAACCTGCCCTTTTTGTGTTCGCTGAACTCTGCATATGCACCGCCGGCGGTGTATCCATGCAGTGCCTGATGTAGTGTCTGGCGATGGTCGCGGTGCGAGGGATCAAGCTTTTGCCTGGTCATCGCGGCGGTGATGGATTTTAGCGGATCGAGCGAAGACACAGGCCAGTCAGATGCAAAACACATTTCAGCACCGGCATCACGCAATGTATTCCAGGCAAACGCACGTGCCAGCTTGGCCTCACCGATCATCGAGCGCGTCGGTTCATCAGGGTAGCTGCCCGTGCCAAGCGCATGCAAAGGCTGCATGGAGGCAATCACGCCAAGTTCCTGGAAGCGGGCAATATCTTCTGCGTCAATGATCTCGATGTGCTCGACGCGATGGCGGGCGTCGCGTGTTCCGTTGGCTGTGCGTGCGGCTTCATAGCCATCAAGGGTGCGGCGCACGGCAGCATCACCAATGGCATGAACCGCGATTTGAAATCCGCGTCTGTCACAATCGCTGGCGATTGCGTTGAACGCATCAGCGCTGAACAAGGGATCTCCACACGAGGTCCGATTATGCGGGTATCCGTCCAGCACAAAGGCTGTGCCCGAATCCAGAACACCGTCCATGAACAGTTTTACACGGTTGCACCAAAGATGGTCACTGCGCCATGTGCGGCGCATGTGTTCTGCCTCTTCAAGGTCAGAAAGCTGCTTGTCGTTCTTGTAGTGGAAGGGAATTTCAATGCGGCATTTCAAGCCCGTGTCAGCTTCTATCTCGTGCAGCAACTCACACTGATAAAGGTTGCCATCCATATTATGGATCGAGGTGATGCCAAGCGAGGCGCAATATTCCAGCCCTTTTTTTAATACATCACAATCAGCAGCACGCTGGTCTGGGGTGGCGGGTGGCATAGGGTTACGCGCGGTTGTATAGCCCAGAGATTCACGTCCTTGTGTATCGGTCAGCGCGGTCACGTATCTGAATGCATCGGTTTCGCGCAACTCGCCTGATGCCGTGCCGTCACTGTCCATGACAATCTCTGAGCCGGGGCCGGTTGCGCCGCCATCAAGAATACCAGCAGCCCTCAACGCAGCCGTGTTGGCCCAGGCCGTATGGCTGTCCGGTGCCATCATGGCAAACGGGCGATGTGGTTCGATATCGTCCAGCATTTGCCGTGTGATGGGGCGGTCACCCAGAATGCGGTAATGGGCCTGATTGGCAAAGATGATGCCTGTGCCCGGGTGTGCCGCATCAAAGGCGCGTACCTTTGCCTGCAAGGCTTCAGCCCCACTGATACCGCTCAGGTCCAGGCGCCCCAGTGACGTCGCGCCGGAAAACAGGTGCATGTGGCTTTCAATGAAACCGGGCAATACGCTTGCGCCTTGCGCATCCATTATCCGGGTATCGGGTCCGGCCAGGTTGGCAATATCGTCATTACTGCCCACACCGGATATCGTCTTGCCGGTCATCGCAATGGCTTCGGCTGCGGGACGCGATGCATCCATTGTCATGACGCGGGCGTTCTTGATGATGATGTCTGCATTTGCCATGACGTGCTATCTCACATGCTTGGCGATATAGGCGGTTGCGGCCTGCACACCACCACTGCCATGCGTAATATTGAGCGCGGCAAGAGCCGTTTCGATGGCTGCAAGGGTGCCGAGCTGATTATAGGCGTTGACATGGCCCATGTGTGCAATGCGGATGGCTTTGCCCGTGAGCGGGCCAATGCCGCGCCCGATGGTGACGCCCAACTTGTTGTCGCAATAGTCGATGATGCGTGAGCTTGCCTCTGGCGGGGTCAGTACGCAGGTCACCGAGTTTGATCTTTCGTCGGCCCTGGACACGGCAAAACGCAGATCACCCCTTGATGACCAAACTTCAACGGCTGCGCGCGTTGCTCCCGCCAGCAAGGCATGACGATGCGTGATTGCGTCGAGACCTTCTTCGAGCAATAGATCAAGCGCAGCGCGCAGCGCAAACACCATTTGCACAGGTGGCGTGCCGGCAAACCACATATAGTGTTCCTTGCCATCGCGGAACGACCAGTCCCAATAGTTTGTCACAAGACCAGCCTTTTTGTGGGCGCGCTTTGCCTTTGCATTGGCGGCGGTAAAGCTCAGTCCCGGTGGTGTCATCAGACCTTTTTGCGATCCGCCCACTGCGACATCCACGCCCCAGCCGTCCATGTCAAACTCCATGCACCCCAGCGAGGCAATGGTATCGACCATCAAGAGGGCAGGGTGAGCCGCCTTGTCCATGCCGGCCCGAATGGCGGCAATGTCATTGACCACACCGGTTGCGGTGTCGGCCTGTACCATCAAAACCGCCTTGATCTCGTGGGCCTTGTCTGCTGACAGGCGTTTGGCGACGGCTGCGGCATCAATGGCACGGCCCGGTCGCTCGCGCACCAGCTCTGTCACCAGACCAAGATTTTTGGCATTCTCACCCCACACAACCGGAAACAGGCCTGACTCCAGCACCAGTACCTTGTCGCCCTTGTTG
>JBAUGO010000418.1:0-3510 GCA_049679775.1 Anderseniella sp. | reverse complement strand
GCCCCATCCTCAATGAAACCAGGGGCAAATACACCCCAAACCATGCGGGCCTCACCGGTGATGCCAATATCAAGGCCATACTTTCTGATTGTACCAGTGTAGACCTCTTCTCTGCCAGATGTAGATTTGAAAATACATTCCATGTCCTTGGAAGAAGTAATGATCAGTCCAATTCCTCCTTCAATGACACATTCCAGAGATCCGATGCTGATACCCACCTGATCTGCAACAGCAGGTGTTGTCTGCCCTGCCGCCAAAGCCAGAATGATACCAGCCCCAAAGAACTTGCTGAACTTGTTCATAGTTTCAAAATCCTTCCGTTATAGTGGCTCCGTGCCCCTTGTGAACGATCTCAAAAGGGGCCGGAAAATCCAAATCGTCATCCCGAGTCATTGCTGAAAGCAGTACAAGCTGTTCGTCATATTATCCAATGACGATTTCGCAATCCTTGTTACAAATCAGTCAGTCATGCCTAATAAGGACTGATCACTTCAAGCTATTACAGAAACGCTGAATACGCTGACATGCCTCTTCAAGGGCTTCGGTTGACGTAGCATAAGAGATGCGGAAAAACGGCTCCAGACCGAAAGCAGCTCCATGAACCGCAGCGACACCCTCGTCCGCCAGCAATGCTGAAACAAAGTCTTCGTCATTGTTGATCTTCTGGCCTGAAGGTGTGGTCTTGCCGATCAAACCTGCGCAAGAAGGATAAACGTAAAATGCACCTTCAGGTGTTGGGCACGTCAAACCCTTAGTCTGATTGAGCATGGAAACCACAAGGTCACGGCGAGCCTTGAACAGCTCATTATTGGTAGCAATGAAATCCTGCGGTCCATTAAGCGCTTCAACAGCGGCCCATTGGGCAATGGATGAAGGGTTGGATGTGGATTGCGATTGCAGCTTGCGCATGGCGTTGATCAATTGCACAGGACCCGCTGCATATCCTATCCGCCACCCGGTCATGGCATAGGCCTTGGACACACCGTTCATGGTTAGTGTGCGCTCATATAGCCCTGGCTCCACCTGCGCTGGTGTAGCGAACTTGAAATCATCATAGACCAGATGCTCATACATATCGTCAGTCAACACCCAGACATGCGGATGCCGCATCAAGACATCCGTCAGGGTTTTCAACTCGTCATGGGTATAGGCAGCACCCGACGGGTTGGACGGGGAGTTGAATATCAACCACTTTGTCTTTGGTGTAATCGCAGCTTCCAGTGCCTCGGCTTGCAACTTGAAATTATCTGCCAGTGTCGTTTCGATGAAAACCGGCTTGCCACCACCCAGCATGACAATATCGGGATAACTCACCCAATAGGGCGCTGGAATAATGACTTCATCACCCGGGTTGATTGTTGCCAGCAGCGCATTATACAAAACCTGCTTGCCACCTGTTCCAACCGATACATTCGCAGGCTCATATTTCAGGCCATTGTCACGTTCAAACTTGGCGCAAATCGCCTTCTTGAGTTCCGGCACACCGTCCACAGGTGTGTACTTGGTGCGTCCATCCCTGATCGCCTTGATGGCCGCTTCCTTGATATTGTCAGGGGTATCAAAATCAGGTTCACCTGCTGACAGGCCAATGATGTCACGGCCTTCGGCTTTAAGCTCCATGGCTTTCGTAGAAATCGCAATCGTTGCTGAGGGCTGGATTCGATTAAGCGAGTCTGCGATGAAACCCATTGGAAGAAACTCCTTGAAAAAAATGCTCCAATTGAACAAAGCGGACCCTAGTGCCGCCCCAATTGTACTGCAACCCAAAACGAACAAGAACCACAACTGATACGCAGATTAAAAAACTGGAACAAAGGGGAGGGCTAAATTTGCAAGTTGCAATCGCAGGCGCAGGCATATCAGGCCTCGCTGCCGCCATAGCACTGGCCAAACAGGACCACACTGTCACAGTGCATGAACAGTCAGTTCGCCTTGAGCCTGTAGGAGCTGGTTTGCAGCTTGGCCCCAATGCAGTGCGCGCCCTGGAGCATCTGGGCGTGTGGGCAACCTTGAAAGATCTTTGTGTCGCCCCAGCCTGCATCCGGATTTGCGATGCACAGACAGGTCACGAATTGTCAGTTCTGAAATTGGGGAACGCTTTCACAAATCGGTTTGGAGCTCCCTACCGGGTGGCCCACCGCGCCGATCTTCTCCAAGCGCTGTCCACTACCGCAAATGGATGTGAAAACATCTCGCTTGAATATGGCTGCCATATAACTGGATTGACAGATGACGAGAGCCATCAGCTGAAATTCTCAAACGGCAACATAAGCCAGGCAGACTTGATCATAGCTGCCGATGGCATCCGCTCCCGACTGCGAAATCATATAGCACCGAACGCCACCTTGCGCCCATCGGGACAAACCCTCTATCGCGCCATGGCCCCTGCAGGTTCGCTCCCGAACGGTCTCGACCCTGAAGCCGTTTACCTGTGGTTGGCACCTGGTGCTCATGTGGTCCATTACCTGGTCTCTGGTGGCAAGCGGCTCAACATGGTTGTCGCCATAGATGAGCAAAGTGACATGGCCGGGTGGAACTCATTGGCACGGCTGGAAACCATACTTGCTGCCCTGCCCCGTATCACCAGCATATTGCAAGATGTTTTGGCTACGCCTGCAAGCTGGTTAGCCTGGATGGGCGCAGATCTGGAACCGTTTCAAGGCTGGAGCAGTAAGAATGCTGTTCTGATGGGCGATGCGGCACACGCCACTTTGCCCTATCTGGCACAAGGCGCCGCCATGTCGCTGGAAGATGCAGTAACACTCGCTGAGTGCCTGAAGGGTAACGACAGCATACAATCAACCCTGGCAAGGTTCGAAGCCTTGCGACAACCACGCACAGCCAGAATTATCGAACAGTCGCGCAAACATGGCCGGATGTATCATATGAATAAACCGCAAACCTTTGCCCGTAATGCCATCATGAAAATCATGCCGGCGAGTTGGCAACTTCAGCGGCTGGACTGGATTTATTCAGATACATAAAATTTTATGATTTCAGGTAAGCTATTATTATATATAAACATTCTGATTTCCGTTAAACTTTACCGATATAACCCTTGTATCTACACAACGTTGGGGACCAAGGTTATGACAGTATCAAAAGTGGCGAAGTTTCTCACCCATAAAGGTGGCAACATTGGCATAACACTGGCTGTCGCGGCCATACCTTTGGTTGCTTCTGCCGGTATCGCTGTTGATTATATCAACCGCAATCAGGCCCAAGCCAGGGTTCAGGCAGCCGTTGATGCTGGCGCTCTTGCAGGTGCCTCGATGAGAAACGCGAGTGAAGCCAGTATCCGCAAAGCCATCAAGGACTTTGCCGAAACAAACGGGGTCGGCGAATATCTGAATAATCCCTCAGCCCTCAAGATCGAAATCGCATCCAATGGCGCTATTACCGTTGAAGCAGAAGGTCGCGTTCCTACAACATTGAGCCGCGTCCTGGGCTTTGAATACCTCGAGGTTGGAGCCCGTAGCCAGGCCCTGCGCGGCGAGTCCGGAGCAGAAG
>JBAUGO010000417.1:0-9497 GCA_049679775.1 Anderseniella sp. | reverse complement strand
GCGTCATTGTAGACAGCACCCCTTGAACCTTCCGTAAAGCATTTTTTGGCATGATTATTGCTGTTTCTAGGAAGAACCCAGTTGCGGGTTGGGAATTCGGCATGTTTGCATTTGATAAAGCCATATTGAAAATGCTGCACTATTCCGGTGCAGCCAGTATGCTTGCGCCATGGTTGCGCGGTCAGGGTGTGATTTTCATGCTGCATCATGTTCTGCCTGGTGTCGGTAAGTCGTCAAAATTTGCACCAAATGCCGGGCTTGAAGTCAGTCCTGATTTTCTGGAAGAGGTTATCCAGGTGGTGAAATCACACGGGTATACCTTGATTTCACTTGAAGAGGCGGCCGAGCAACTCGCCAAGGGCAATACCAATACCAAGTTTGCAGCGTTTACTCTCGATGATGGCTACAGGGATAATTTCCAATATGCATGGCCAATATTCCGGAAGTATTCCTGCCCGTTCACGGTTTTTGTGGCGCCTGCCATTGCAGACGGAACGTGCGAGCTTTGGTGGAAAGCGCTGGAAATTCTGATTTCAGATGCTGATGAAATTGATGTGATGTTGAAAGGCGTGAGGTATTCTGGTTCCATCAAAACCGATGCGCTGAAGCAGATAATGTACGATCGTATTTATTGGCCGCTCCGCATGTGTCCTGAAGATGAACAGCGCGACTGGATCCGCGATGTCAGTGCAGCTCATAGCATTGACCTGAATGCCTTGTGCCGTGCGCAAGCCATGACCTGGGATGAAATTCGCAAGATGAACAATGATCCACTGTGTTCAATAGGGGCTCATACCGTCAATCATTGTGCAATGAAAAAGCTTGAAGCAGAGGCGGCACTTGATGAAGCCGTCATGTCACGCGACCGAATTGCCGCTGAAATTGGACAAGTTCCACAAACCTTCGCCTTTCCTTATGGCGATGAAACATCAGCAGGTCCCCGTGATTTTGAACTGATCAAGGCTGCTGGGTTCAAGGCTGCAGTGACCACTCGCAAAGGCATGATTTTCCCCAGCCACAAGGACAGCCTGACCGCGTTACCTCGCTTTTCATTGAATGGCGGGTATCAGGAGCGTGTGTTTACAGAGGTTTTGCTAACCGGTATGCCGTTTGCATTTTTCAATGGATTACAGAGATTTACGGCTATTTCCTGAAGTTTATTTGGGTATCTTAACATTTTCGGCTCGTGCCATCCACCAGATGATCAGCATAGCTCCAGGAAGCCATGCCAACCCTGCCGTGGCATAAAACGCAAACATCCAGGCACCGTGGCTTTCTGCCAGATATTGCGCACCTATTGCCATCGCAATCAGGCAGTAAACAACAAGGTATGTCACGAATACCAATGTGCCGATGAATTTTCTGGTGCGGGCTGGAAGCATTTTCAGGCCGGTATAGTCATTGTTTTGTCACGGCGCTCATATGGTTTGAACCCCATCTTCTGGTAAAGCCCAAGCGCATGTGGCGCATCAAGCGTGCAGGTTTCCACATGGACACTTTCTGGTTTGGTCAACCATGCTGTCTTCAAGGCTTCCGACAAGAGCCACTTTCCAATACCCATGCCGTGAAACTCCGGGATCAGACCAAAATAGGCAAGCCATGCTCTTGATTTTTGGCGTGCATCGATCTCGAAATATCCAGCCGGACTTCCCGCGCAATAGGCTACATAAATACTGACACCCTCAACATTGATGGCAGTGGCTAATTGATCATCACTCAAAAGTTTGCGGTCAACCCAGTGGTAGTTTGAGCCAACAGCATCATAAAGATAACGATAGTAGCCAACATTCGGTTCATTGACCTGCATCAGGGCAAGTTTCAGATTTGCTGGCGGCATAACGTGCAACGATGAAGGCCGATCCATCGACAGATATGTAACAACGGTTTCGATTTGTGTCGTTTTCAATTTATTGCTGCCAGACTTTATTGTTTTCTTGAATGTGGATGAAGGAATTTTGCGTTTCATTTCGGGACATGACCTTGTCCTGTTTCAATCGGTGTGTCCGGGTCGCTTCCCCATTCAGCCCATGAACCATCATACAATGAAAGTGAGTTATGACCCAACATTGTGAGGCCCAGTGTCAGGATTGCAGCCGTTACACCTGATCCACAAGTGGTGATGACGGGTTTCGTCATATCAATGCCGGCATCATTAAAAACGTCTTTCAGTTTTTCCAGAGATTTGAGTGTGCCATCTTCATTGATAAGTGTGCGGTAGTGAACATTTATTGCGCCGGGCATATGGCCACCGCGCATTCCGGCGCGTGGTTCAGGTTCCTGAGCCAGAAATCGCGCAGGCGATCGCGCATCAGCTATTTGAGGCATGCCATCACTGACCGCATCAAGAACTTCTGACTTGTTTCTGGTATTGGACGCTTGAAGACGGGCAGTAAAATGACGTTCAATTCGTTTTGCAGGTGGCATGTCTTCTATGATGCGTCCTTCGGCCAGCCATTTCGGAAATCCACCATCAAGAATGGCAACATCAGTTTTGCCAAAGGTTCGGAACATCCACCACACACGTGCAGCTGAGAACAGTCCGGCACCATCATAAACAATAATGCGCATACCGTCACCAATCCCCATTTTGCGCATACGGGAGGCAAACATTTCTGGCGAAGGCATTGTATGGGGCAAGGAGCTTTCTGGGTCGCTGATTTCGTCGATGTCAAAGAACATGGCGCCTGGAATGTGCTGCTCATTATATTCTGCACGCGCATCGCGTCTTGCGTCAGGAAGGTAGTAAGAACAGTCGAGTATGACGATGTCAGGAGCATCAAGGTGTTGCTCAAGCCAGCTGGTGGTCACCAGGTTTTCCCGCTCGTCTGCTAGAGATGGCATGATATTTCGCCTTTCGTCCTGACCTTAGTTCTGCTCGTTGATAGCCACACTGGGAACTGCTGGCTTGGCATCAAGCCAGCTTGGTACCGGCAAATCTTTTGATCGCAGGAATTCGGCATTGAACAGGCGTGACTGATACCGCGAACCATAATCGCACAAGATAGTCACAATTGTGTGGCCCGGTCCAAGTTCGCGAGCAAGTTCTATGGCGCCAGCCACATTGACGCCAGTAGATGCACCCATGCACAAACCTTCTTCGCGCAACAGATCAAACACAATATTCACAGCAGTCGTATCATCAATGCGCCAGGCATGATCAATTGGTGCGTTTTCAAGATTGGCAGTTATGCGGCCCTGGCCAATACCTTCTGATATTGAACTTCCTTCGGCTTGAAGTTCACCTGTTGTGAAATAACTGTACAGTGCAGCGCCATAAGGATCGGCAAGGCCAATCCTGATGTTCTTGTTACGCTCTTTCAACGCCATGCCCGTGCCGGCAATCGTGCCACCAGAGCCTGCAGCGCATATGAACCCGTCAACCTTGCCATCGGTCTGTTCCCAGATTTCTGGTCCAGTCATTTCTATGTGGGCTTGCCGGTTGGCTATGTTGTCAAACTGGTTGGCCCAGATAGCACCACCTTCTCGTTCTTCATTGAGGCGTTCGGCCAGACGACCGGAGTATCGCACAAAATTGTTGGGCTTGGAGTAGGGGGCAGCAGGGACTTCAACCAGCTCTGCGCCAAGCAGGCGCAAAGCATCTTTTTTCTCCTGGCTTTGCGTATCGGGAATGACAATGACAGTCTTGAACCCAAGCGCATTGGCTACTGTTGTCAACCCAATGCCTGTGTTGCCAGCGGTTCCTTCAACGATTGTGCCACCGGGTCTGAGGCGACCCGTTTTGATTGCATCACGTATAATGAACAAGGCGGCCCGATCTTTTACAGACTGGCCAGGGTTCATGAACTCTGCTTTTCCAAGGATAGTGCATCCCGTCAGCTCTGAAGCCTTGCGCAGTTTGATGAGCGGTGTGTTGCCGATTGCGGCAATGATATCGGGAGCAAATTTCATGAATCAATTCACATTCGTTGGTCTGAGTGAAGCACAGTATTCTCAGTTATGCATGATTTGTAGTGGGTGTTTTAAGCGAGAGGAATGACGTGTCAAGCCACACTGCTGTCATCAATCGTCATCATTGTTTGCAATTGCGCTGCGTTGTCAAATCTTACGCATCCCAGTTTGCCATCCCTGCCACGTATGGCAACCAGTTCAATATCATAATTGGTTTTATCAACTCCGGCAGCTTTTAGGCAGGTTACAGATACAAGGCATTGGGTTGCCATTTCCTTTGTCAAGGATTCCAGCCTACTAGCTGTGTTGACTGTATCGCCAAGTGCTGTGAGGCGGTCTCCAGCATTGTGGCCAGAGCTTGCACCGATCTTTCCGAGGATGGCTTCTCCGGTATGAATTCCAATTCCTATCTGCAATCCCTCTGGCAGGTCTCCGGAATGACTTTGATTGAGGTCGTCGATGACAAGGCTTATAGCGGCCGCAGCCCGCAGTGCGTCCTTGGCACCTTCTGGTGATGTCGTATCAATACCGAATATTGCCATGATCCCATCGCCCATGAACTTGTCTACATAGCCCCCATGACTGGTAATTGCATCGCTCATTCGCCCGAGATACTGATTGAGCAGAAAAACCACATCGTAAGGCAATCGGCCTTCCGCAAACCTGGTAAAGCCGCGGATATCAATGAACATTATGGTGACAATTTTTTCGACACCCTGGTCCATTTTGCTTGTACGTGTATTCTTGTCGAACTTTCCTTCAGCCGGGACCAATTGCAGGATTGAAACATCCTTGAGAGGGCGCACCTGACAGGCAAGACGTATTTGCTCATCAGTAATGCCTGCACGTTGAAGCGCCTTTAGTTCAAGCTCATCAGCAGGCAGCAAATGCTCACCACCTGATAAAACACGCACCCGACAAGTAGAACACCTTGCCCTGCCACCACAAATTGCTGCGTGAGGCACTTTGGAGAGTTTCGAAATCTCTAGCAGGGTCAATCCCTTGGGAGCGGTTTTTACAGTTGCCGAATTATATGTCACCCTGACCTTGGGATGGCGCAGCGAAACTATGTACTGTCCAGCCTTGAAAAGTAGCAAAGAGCCAATCAAGGCCAGGGAAGTATAAAGAGCGATATCCATCAGGTATATCAACGTCTCATACTGGTCTGGCAGAAGCGGGCTTTCAAACGAGTTCTGGTCCTTGAACTGTCTGCCGGCGACCGAGAAACCCGCAAACGCAAGTGCAGGTAAAAGAACTGCGATGCTGAATAGGATTCCCTTCATTCGGGCAAACCAGGGCTTGAAGCGCAACCACATATAGATCCCGATTGTGGCGTGACCCCAGACGAGCAAGATCAACCCTGCTTGTCTCCACGCTTCCCCAGGCCACATAGCCCACAAGGCGTATTCGTAGTTGTCATTTACGCCAAAAAGCTCATGGGCGATGCGCGTACCGATGATGTGACGAGCCAGCAAAATCGGGATGAGTATGCCAGTTAAAATTTGCAGCACATCCCGCAAGGTGATTGTTGACAGTTTGCGTACCAATATTTTTTCAATGCCAAGACCAGCATGAAGCAATGCTGACACCAGCAACAAGAAAGTGCAGAGCCATGAGCGGGTGATGGCTATGCGCACTTCACGAAAGTCAGCCATGGACTCCATGGACACAAGACCGAGTGCGTGATTGAGCAGGTGACTGGCTACAAAGCCAAACAGCACCAGCCCGGTGATCAACCTGAGTTGAGGACGCGAGAAAGAAAGCAACTTGCTTTTGATGTGTGCTTTTTCAGCTTGTGCGGTGTCTGTCATGTCACAAGTTTAGCCGTCACCGGCCTTTGATAGATAGGAAAATTATAGTCCATGAGTTAAGTCATCCGAAACACCGTTGCGGGTGCACCTACGTTGCGTCCAGTTGGAAACTTGTCTGCTTGGACTACTTAAGCTCATGCTGTGATGTCTTATAAATCCTGAAATAGAAACAAATTTTTGGAAATTTCCCTGTTTGCAGTTTCTGAAAAAGATGCTTTGATGAGGTTATCTGCCGACCTCCATATTCATACAGTCTGTTCAACAGGGAGAATATTCAATGCTCAAACGTACAAGCATTCTATCGGCAACACTTTTAAGCGCGACCATGCTCGCCTCAGGTGCTGCGTATTCCAAGTCACTCGTATACTGCTCGGAAGGATCACCTGAAGGCTTCGATCCTGCCCCTTATACCGCCGGCACCACATTCGATGCCTCATCAAAGCCATTGTATAATCGCCTGGTTGAATTCAAGCGCGGCACCTCGGAAGTTATTCCGGGCCTGGCTGAAAGCTGGGAAGTATCTGCTGATGGTCTTGAATATACCTTCAATCTTCGCAAAGGCGTGAAATTCCAGACAACGGATTTCTTTACCCCAACACGTGATTTCAATGCTGATGACGTCATTTTCAGCTTTGAACGCCAATTGAACAAGGACAATGCCTGGAACCAGTACACAGCTGGTATTTCATGGGAATACTTCAACGGCATGTCGATGCCGGACCTGTTAAAGTCCATCGTAAAGGTTGACGATTACACAGTGAAATTTGTGCTCAATCGTCCTGAAGCCCCTATGGTGGCCAACCTGGCCATGGACTTTGCCTCAATCCTGTCAGCTGAATATGCGGCCAAGCTTGATGTAGACGGCAAGAAGGAACTCTTGAACCAGCAGCCTGTAGGTACTGGTCCGTTCAAGTTTGTTGCCTATCAAAAGGATGCTGTCATTCGCTACAAGGCGCATGAAGGCTATTGGGCCGGCAAGCAGCCTATTGATGATCTGGTTTTTGCCATCACCACTGATGCATCAGTGCGTCAGCAAAAACTGAAGGCAGGGGAATGCCATGTAGCTCCTTACCCAAATCCTGCTGACCTGGCAGACTTGAAAGCCGATCCAAACCTGCAAATGATGGAACAGGAAGGCCTGAATGTTGGCTATCTTGCCTACAATTCCATGGTGGCACCGTTTGACAAGGCTGAAGTGCGCAAGGCGCTCAATATGGCAATCAACAAGCCCGCCATTCTCGATGCTGTGTTCCAGGGTGCTGGCAAGATTGCCAAGAACCCGATCCCACCGACGATGTGGTCCTACAACAATGCCATCGAGGACGATGCCTATAATCCTGAAGAGGCTAAAAAGATGCTGGATGCAGCAGGCGTCAAGGATCTCAAGATGAAGATCTGGGCAATGCCTGTTCAGCGTCCCTACAACCCTAACGCACGCCGCATGGCCGAGCTTATCCAGGCTGACTTCGCCAAAGTTGGTGTGGGTGTGGAAATCGTCTCCTATGAATGGGGTGAGTACCTCAAGCTGTCGAAGGAAAAGGAACGCGACGGTGCCGTGCTGCTTGGCTGGACCGGTGACAATGGTGATCCGGACAACTTCATGGCCGTTTTGCTTGGCTGTGACGGCGTGGGCGGTTCCAACCGCGCGCAGTGGTGCAACAAGGATTTTGATGCACTGATCCAGAAGGCCAAGACTGTCTCTGACAAGGCTGAGCGCACCAAGTTATATGAAGAAGCACAGGTTGTGTTCAAGCGTGAAGCACCATGGGCCACTATTGCCCACTCGGTTGTGTTCATGCCTATGTCCAAAAAAGTATCAGGCTATGTGATGGACCCATTGGGTGGTCATTGGTTTGATGGTGTCGACATAGCTGAATAAGCCATAAACAAAGCTGGTCGTACTTCAGGTTGAAACCAACCTGGAGTACGGCCCGCAAAGGCTTTTCATGCTCACATTCCTCATTAAACGCCTTGGCTTACTGATACCGACATTTATCGGCGTGACCATAGCTTCATTCCTGTTCATCCGGTTGCTACCGGGAGATCCGGTTCTCCTGATGGCGGGTGAACGTGGCATTACCCCGGAACGCCACGCAGAACTGATGACCCAGTTCGGTTTTGACCGACCGCTTTATGCGCAATATCTTGATTATCTCCTGTCTGCCCTTGGTGGTGATCTTGGCAATTCGCTGGTCACCAAGAAGCCCGTTTGGGATGAGTTTTTCGCACTTTTTCCTGCAACGCTCGAATTATCCATATGCGCCATTGCGTTTGCCATTATCATTGGCATGCCAGCTGGCATGTTCGCTGCGATTAAGCGGGGGACATGGTTTGACCAGACAATCATGGGAACCGCATTGATCGGCTATTCCATGCCCATATTCTGGTTTGGACTTTTGTTGATCATCCTGTTTTCGGTCAATCTGGGCTGGACGCCTGTATCCGGGCGCATATCCTTGATCTATTTCTTCCCGCCTGTGACCGGCTTTATGCTTGTCGATAGTTTGCTGTCTGGCCAAAAAGGTGCTTTCAGCTCGGCTTTGTCTCATCTTGTCTTACCAACGATTGTGCTGGGTACCATTCCGCTTGCCGTGATTGCTCGTCAAACCCGATCGGCGATGCTGGAAGTGCTGAGCGAAGATTATGTGCGCACTGCACGTGCCAAGGGCCTCTCACCATTGCGAGTCGTTGGCGTTCACGCTTTACGCAATGCCATGATCCCGGTCATTACCACCATCGGATTGCAAGTAGGGGTGCTTCTGGCAGGTGCGATCCTGACGGAGACAATCTTCTCCTGGCCCGGTATTGGCAAATGGATGATCGACAGCATTTTCAGGCGCGATTACCCATCAGTTCAAGGCGGGCTTTTGATGATCGCTGCCATCATCATGCTGGTCAACCTGATCGTGGACATTCTCTACGGCCTGATTAACCCCCGTATTCGTCATGTAAGGTAAGGCCATGAGTGACAACCCCACCCTTGAAACACTCGATGCCCGCAAAACCGGAACGCGCGCAGCATTGAGCGAATTCTGGCACTATTTCAGTGAAAACCGCGGGGCTGTTATCGGCATGTGGTTCTTCATTGCGGTCTGCCTGATTGCCCTTTTTGCTGATGTTATTGCCCCTTATGGCCCATACGAGCAGGACCGCACGGCCTTTCTCGTACCGCCTGTCTGGCAGGAAGGTGGCAGTTGGAAGTTCATTCTCGGCACGGATGCCGTCGGTAGGGACATGCTTTCCAGATTGATACATGGCTCACGATATTCGCTGTTTGTTGGCTGCATCGTAGTTACAGGTGCGATGCTGATTGGTGTCACTGTTGGATTGATTGCCGGTTTCGTTGGCGGCGTGACAGATACGCTGATCATGCGCTTGATGGACATTATCCTGGCATTTCCCAGTCTCTTGCTGGCATTGGTACTGGTTGCCGTGCTTGGACCCAGTTTGACCAACGCCATGATTGCCATCGCAATCGTGCAACAACCTCATTATGTGCGACTGACAAGAGCAGCCGTACTGGGCGAAAAGCGCAAGGATTATGTGACGGCTGCACGTGTTTCTGGTGTCCGGTCCCTGCGTTTGATGTTCATCACCATATTGCCAAACTGCATGGCACCATTGATCGTTCAGGCAGCATTGTCCTTCTCGACAGCAATTCTTGATGCAGCAGCCCTCGGCTTTCTCGGTATGGGCGCGCAACCGCCAACCCCTGAATGGGGCACCATGCTGGCTGAGGCACGTGAATTCGTGACCCGGGCCTGGTGGGTTGTGACT
>JBAUGO010000416.1:0-4567 GCA_049679775.1 Anderseniella sp. | reverse complement strand
AATATATCGGCCTTCAAAAGATTCTAGAAAACCAGTGATTTAACCTGCTGAACGTTGGGCAGTGATCCTATTTGTCCCAGCAGTTGCGGCGTCACCACTCCATCCACCTCAACAAGACAGATCGCGTTGCCGCCCGCGCTGTCACGGCCAAGATTGAAGGTGGCAATATTGATCTCGGCCTTGCCCAGAAGCATACCAAGATTGCCAACAAATCCCGGTTTGTCGAGGTTCGTCACATAGAGCATTTGAGGCCCGAGCTCAGCTTCCATATTGATGCCCTTGATCTGAATGATACGAGGCTTGCCGTCTGAAAACACGGTGCCCGCAACAGAGCGTTCCTGACGCTCTGTTTTGACGATCAACCGAATATAATTTTCATAAACACCACGTTTGGTCTGGCGCACCTCGTCAACCTTGATGGAGCGTTCCTTTGCCATAACGGGTGCGGACACCATGTTGACATCGCCAAGAATGGGCCGCATCAACCCTGCCAGTAAAGCAGACGTCAGCGCCTTGACGTTCATTTCGGCAACGTCACCGGCATACTCGATGGTCACTCCCTGAATTGTCGTATCCGTCAATTGGCCCGCAAAAGAACCAAGCTGTTCTGCCAGTGCCACAAACGGTTTCAGCCTTGGTGCTTCTTCGGCCGATATCGACGGCATGTTCAGCGCATTGGAAACTGCCCCTTGCAACAGATAATCTGCCATTTGCTCTGCTACTTGCAAGGCAACATTTTCCTGTGCCTCAGAGGTCGCAGCACCAAGATGGGGTGTGCACACCACATTGGGATGACCAAACAGTATATTCTCAGTGGCGGGCTCAACCTCGAAAACATCAAGTGCCGCCGCTGCTACATGACCTGCCTCAAGCGCCGCCTTGAGCGCCGCCTCAACGACCAGGCCCCCGCGCGCGCAATTAATGATACGCACACCCTTCTTCATTTTCGACATCGCAGTCGCATCAAGAATGTTCCTGGTCTTTTCAGTCAGTGGGGTATGCAACGAAATGAAATCTGCCCGCTTCAACAGATCTTCCAGTTCCACCTTCTCTACACCAAGTTCAATCGCACGTTCTTCTGACAGGAATGGGTCAAAGGCGATGACCCTCATGCGCAAGCCCAATGCACGATCAGCTACGATAGAACCGATATTACCGCAGCCGATCAATCCCAATGTCTTGTTGAACAATTCAACACCGAGAAATTTTGACTTTTCCCATTTCCCGGCATGAGTTGAGGCATTGGCCTCCGGGATCTGGCGTGCCAGGGCCAGCATCATCGATATGGCGTGCTCGGCTGTTGTGATGGTGTTGCCAAACGGTGTGTTCATCACAATGATGCCCTTGGCCGATGCGGCAGGTATGTCAACATTGTCAACGCCGATCCCTGCCCGCCCAATAACCTTGAGGTTGCTGGCAGCTTCTATGATTTTTGCCGTCACCTTCGTTGCAGATCGAATGGCAAGGCCATCATAATCTCCAATTCGGGCAAGAAGTGCTTCCTTGTCCTTGCCAAGGGCTGGTTCAAAATCCACTTCTATGCCGCGCGCTTTGAATATCTCAATGGCGGCTTCTGATAGTTGGTCTGATACGAGTACACGCGGTGCCATGGGGCAATCTCCTGTGAAATTCTGTTTTTTGAATTGAGTGAACAGGCTTAGCGGTCAGCAGGTGCTGTAGCCTGCGCATATGCCCAGTCGAGCCATGGTGTGAGCGCTTCAATATCTGCTGTCTCAATCGTAGCTCCGCACCAGATTCTGAGACCTGCAGGCGCATCACGATACGCACCAATATCAAACGCTACACCTTCTGCGTCCAGAAGCTTGGCCATAGTCTTTGGAATAGAAGCGGCCTCTTCTGCGTTCATGCCTGAAGTGGCGCTGTTTGTCAGCTTTAGACACACAGAAGTGTTCGATCTTGTATCAGGGTCAACAGCCAGATTTTCAATCCAGCTCGTCCGGTCAACCCAGGCATTGAGCGCATTGGCATTGGCATCTGCACGCGCCATCAGTACTGACAAACCACCGAGGTTTTCAGCCCATTCCAGTGCCTTGATATAATCTTCAACACACAGCATTGAAGGTGTGTTGATGGTCTCACCGCGGAAAATGCCTTCGTTGATCTTGCCGCCCTTGGTCAGGCGGAAAATCTTCGGCATTGGCCACGAGGGGGTGTAGGTTTCAAGCCGTTCAACTGCACGTAGGCTCAGGATCAGCATCCCGTGCCCACCTTCTCCGCCCAGCACCTTCTGCCATGAATACGTCACCACATCGAGCTTGGTAAAATCGAGATTTTGCGCAAATGCAGCCGATGTTGCATCACAAATGGTCAACCCCTTGCGATCTGCCGGAATGAAATTACCATCAGATACGCGCACACCACTTGTCGTGCCATTCCAGGTGAACACCACATCATTGTCAAAGTTGATTTCGGACAGGTCCGGCAACTCGCCATAAGGCGCGCGGATCAGTCGTGTGTCGTTCAGCTTGAGTTGCTTGACAGCATCTGTGATCCAGCCCTCACCGAAACTCTCCCACGCGACCAGGTCAACACCGCGTGCACCCAGCAAACTCCACATGGCCATTTCAACTGCACCAGTATCAGATGCTGGCACAATCGCGATGAGATAATCATCGGGCACCTGCAGGACGGATCGGGTAAGGTCAATGGCACGTTTGAGCCGGGCCTTGCCTTCGCTCGCGCGATGCGACCTGCCTAGAAATGCTGTTGAAAGAAGATCCGGTGTCCAGTCGGAAATTTTGGCACATGGGCCGGACGAAAAACACGCATTAGCCGGGCGTGTTGCCGGTTTGGTCATAACCATATCTGGTCATCCTTACAGATGATGAGCCTCTCGTTGGGGAGAGGTGTCCCACTGATCGCATTACGGGAAGTGGTGGTCATGCGCAAGAGCTATTTCGCACCTGCAACAAAATGTGAAGGTTGCCATGATAAAATAATGACGGCTCACCCCGGGAGAAGGATGAGCCGTCAAGTGCTGCGCCGTCTGAATTTTAAATGCGACGTCTATTGTCTAGAAGTTCCAGCGAATACCCGCTGTAACTGAATGATCTGCATAGTCAGGACCCGCAACATCAATATTACGATAGCGATAGCCCACATCCAGAGCGATGTTCTGGGTCATGTTGAACGCAACGCCACCCGTTGCTGCCCAGGCAAAACCATTGTCATCAGCTGGTGAGCCTGCACCGGAATAATCAACCCAGCCATACCCCACACCAACACCTGCATAGGGTGTAAAACCCATCGCCAATGGAACATCGACATAGCCATTCCACAGCACTGTCGTGCCGCTCAGGTCATAGGGACCACCATCATGATCGAATGCAATGTCAGCACGCACATCGGTACGGAAATACTGGTTGACCTGATAACCGACACCACCACCTGCAATGGCAGCACCGCCATCGCCAAGCCCATCAACATCAAGCCACGAGAACCCTGCATCACCACGAACATACCAACCAGACACATAGTCATCGTTTTGCACATAAGGTGCAGGCTCTGGTGCTGGCGGCTGATCTATATCAGCTGCCATGGCAGCAGGTACCATCAGCGATAAAAATGCAGAGGCAATCAGCCCCTTTTTCAAAAACTTATCCACCTTGTAACTCCTTCTTCCCCGAAACTCGCGGGGATCATCCCTGTTAATGGTTCAAACGGTTATTGATCTCAAACCGTTCAATCCGCCCACTCGCTTAAGGGTATGAAGTACAAGGGCAAGTTGACCGTTTGCCGACGCGATTGAGGCATGAAAGAGACACATCTGAAAGGTTTCCCAAATGTTGCCAAATTCGCGCCGTTGCGACACACTGTGGTTAGACAGTCTTAACCATCGCAGGTTTTTGCGGTCTGAAAGCACAAAAAGTTCGCGTGCCACTTCTCCCCTGCAGGAGATCAATGGGCACGCGAACCTTTCGTTTCCCCTCTACAAATACCGGGGTCTTGCCGTTTGGCCTTGCCTTTTCAGGGCGCAAGGCTCAATTCAAAAATTACCAGCCCGATTTTCCGAAGCTGTAACGCAGGCCAACCTTGACCTCATGTGCTTCAATGTTGCTGACACCGATAGCGCCCTGATCAGCCGCAGCAGCATTAAGATCAATTCCTGATACCACTTCACCAAGGTCAACATAACGATAGGCCAGATCAAATTTCATGTTTTGCGTCAAGTCGTATGAGAAGCCTACAGTGACATGGTAGGCAAAATCATATTCAGCCGCATCAGCAGCACCCAATGGCGCTGAGATATCTGACAAATCATGGCGTGCAGCACCAATACCACCACCGACATAAGGGGTAAAGCCACCGTAATTTGTGATGTCCCAGTAAGTGGACACAAAGACATTCTGTGAGCTGATGTTGGCATCTAATGATGCAGGGAACGCATCATCCAGCGCTGATTTGAGGCGCAAACCGCCCGTGATTTCAATGCGCATACTGTCAGCAACCTGACACCCTACGCCACCTTCAAAGAAACCAGCCGGGTCAATGCCAGCATTGATTGCCGTTGTTAAAGTACCGCCATTGCCATTGGAGAACCCTGCCC
>JBAUGO010000415.1:0-2148 GCA_049679775.1 Anderseniella sp. | reverse complement strand
CATTATTGCGAACTGTCATGTGCGGGAACACAGCATAGGACTGAAACACCATGTTCACCGGGCGCTGGTTGGCAGCTACGCCGTCCATGTTCTGGCCATCAACGATGATGTCGCCAGTGCCGGACGTTTCCAACCCGGCGATCATCCGCAGCAAGGTTGTCTTGCCACATCCTGAAGGCCCCAGAAGAGCAAAGAACTCGTTTGAATGAATGTCGAATGACACATTATCAACGGCAATGATGCCTGGGTATTTCTTGGTGACATTCTTGATCGATATAATGGGAGTGCTCATATGGCCTAACCCTGCTTCTTTGGTGGTGCCTGCAACCACATGGCGAGAATGGTGGCAGCAAGTGTGATGACAATAAGCACAGTCGATGCTGCGTTGATATCTGGTGACACGCCACGGCGCACCAGCGAATAGACCTTGACCGGGAAAGTGTTGGTTTCAGGACCCGCCGTAAAGAACGTGATCACGAAATCATCCAGTGACAATGTGAAAGACAACAGTGCGCCTGCAATAACTCCCGGCATCATGAATGGCAGAACAACATTTTTGAATGTCTGCCACTCGCTTGCACCCAGATCCTTCGAGGCTTCTTCAAGCTCACGGTTGAAGCCGGCAAGACGTGCGCGAACAACCACCGCCACAAACGGAAAGGAAAACGCCACATGCGCAGCCGTGATCGCCCCAAGGTTTAACGGCCAGACGGAGAACAGCTCGTTCCACCAATGGATCGGACCAGAGTCAAACCCGCGCATCCAGTTGCCGACGCGTGAATACAAAACCAGCACGGCAATCCCCATGCAAATTTCCGGAATGACGATTGGTAGTGCCATGAAACCTTCCACCGCAGCCTTCATGGGGAAACGGAACCTCCACAGCCACAGTGCAGTTGCAGTTCCTATGATGGTCGCCAGCACCATGCACATGACAGCAATGGTCAGCGAATTCATGAATGATTCCACCAGGGCTGTATCGTTCCACGCCTTCAGATAGTATTTGGTGGTAAAGCCCTGCCAGACAATATTGCGTTTTGAATCGTTGAAGCTGAACGCAATCAATTGTGCAATCGGTGCATACAGCAAGATGAACACAACAAGGCCGAACAGCCATAGAAAAGGAGATTTTCCGTAGTCCAATGGTCCGCGGTTTGATTTGCGGTTTTGTGTTTTTGCCATGTCAGACACCCACCCCGCCCTTGACCCTGGCACCAACGAAGGCGCGCACGGCAAGAGCAGCAAAGGTTATATACATTAGCAGGAATGAAAGTGCCGCGCCGAACGGCCAGTCATTGGCAGCCTTGAACTGGTCTGTGATCACATTGCCAATCATGATGGCGTTTGTGCCTCCCAGAAGGTCTGGCACAAGGAACATCCCAAGCATCGGGATGAACACCAGGATGATACCGGAGACAATACCCGGCATCGTCAAGGGCACTGTCACCTTCCAGAAAGTGGTCCACTGGCTGGCACCAAGGTCAAGGCTTGCTTCCAGATATGACCGTTCGAGACGCTCTATTGTGGCGTACAAGGGCAACACCATGAATGGCATGAACACATAGACCATGCCAATGATAACGGCACCATTATTGTACAGAAGTTCAAGCGGCTGGTACGGTCCGACCAGCTTGTCGAGGAAAGCCAGGTTCCACAACCATTCAAGCGTGAAATTAAGCGTACCACGGGTACGGAACACCGCGATCAGTGCGTATGTGCGGATCAAAAGATTGATCCAGAACGGCAAAATGACGAGCAGCAACAGCAATGGTCGCCATTTGGCAGGCGAAAAGCAGATACCGAAGGCGATGGGATAGGCAATGGCAAGGCAAAGGGCCGTGGCAATCACGCTGATCCACACCGATTTCCAGATAATCTTGAGGTAGACCGCTTCAAAAGCGCGGACATAATTGGCAAGCGTGCCAGTAATTTCAACGTCGATAATCGAGGTTTTTTCGCCAAACGACAGGCCCCAGATCAACGCCAGCGGTATCAGGAAAAAAATCGATAGCCAAAGCACACCCGGCAAGGCCGTCGTCCAGAACACCCCAATATTCTTTTTCCAGTCTTCCATTCACACACCGCCATCAAGAAACGGGGGTCAGGATTTTGTCCCGCCCCCCGTAATTTTTTGATACTCAGCAACAC
>JBAUGO010000414.1:0-5522 GCA_049679775.1 Anderseniella sp. | reverse complement strand
GGTCACAGCCATGTATTGGCCGGAATAAAACCCGAATACCAAAGCCAGCAGCACCGCACCAGGTGTCTTGAGCACCTTTTTCACACGGTCCGTGCCAGGCGGGTTTTCCGCCTTGTTGCTGCGTGGGGCAGCCCAGAACAATGCTGCAAAAAACAATATATAGACCGCTGAAATCACAAGCCAAAGCCCGCGCCAGCCAAATTGTGAAATGATTACACCACCTGCCAGCAGGATGAGACCTGCGCCGAGCGGCAAGTAAGCCCCCCAAAGCCCCATGGCAGTCTGGCGGGTTTTGTCGTCTGACAAGCGCATGATCAGGCCCGGTAAGGAGACTGACATCATGAAAAACCCGATCCCCTCCCCGACCCGTGTGGCAATCAGGATGCCAGCACTGTCCGCATGAGCACCAGCCACACCGGCAATGAACGCAACGACAAGGCCAGACAATGCCAATTGCAACTGCCCGAAGCGGTCGGACATGGCTCCGAAAAACAGTCCCGACCCTGCTGCGACGAGCGAGAACATCGACACGACAAGCCCCGCCTGAAACAGGGAAAGGTCCAGATCCTCGCGCAATACAGGCAATGCTGCAGGGGCTTTGCCAACCAGGAAGGCGGCTGCAACACCGGTTAAAAACACAATCCAGATGCGCGGCCAGTTTGTCGTGTGTGCTGAGTGCAAAATAATCTGGTCCCGGTGATACTGGCCATGAGAGTTTCAAAATAATGTGCGAGCAAATCACTCTTACTGTCACATGCAATAATCGAACTGAAATAAAAAATCCAAATTCATTCTCAAAGGTTGACGGCTTGATTGCAGCAGTGGAAATTACTGCAAATGATAATGACATGGCCGCTTACGATGAAATCTGATGCTGACAATGCTTTTCTGGCTCGCGATCGCTCCTGGCACCCCAAGGGGCTTACACCTTCCTATAATTCATCAATTCTGCGGTCCCCCAAGCGGGCATTGCTGCAAATGCCTGCCAGCCTGAGTGAAGTGTCTGGTCCGGTTTTTGGACACACAATCCTAGGCGAGCACGATGGTGACATGCTGGTCAATGCGGCGCAAGATGGTGATCCGATTGGCGAACGCATTGTGGTATCGGGGCGAGTGCTGGACGAATATGCCAGACCACAAGCTGGCGTGCTGATCGAGATTTGGCAGGCAAATGCAGGTGGTCGTTACGCCCATGTGCGCGATGGTTATCTGGCGCCGATGGACCGGAATTTTTCTGGATACGGGCGATGTGTCTCGGACATCGAGGGACGGTACTCGTTTCGCACGATCAGACCTGGCCCCTATCCGTTCCCCAATAATGGTCCGGCATGGCGACCAGCGCACATTCATCTTTCGCTGTTTGGAGCTTCATTTGCACAACGATTGATCACCCAGTTTTATTTCGAGGGCGACCCGCTGATCAAGCATTGCGCCATTGTCAATGCGGTCAGCGACCCGAAAGCAGTGGACGCGATGGTGGCCAAACTCGATCTGGAAAAGGCGATTGCCTTTGACGCTCTCGCCTACAGGTTTGACATAGTGTTACGCGGGCGCGAGCAGACCCGGTTCGACCACGGGCACACATGATGGAAAAAGTGCTGAAAGAAACCCCCTCACAGACGGCCGGTCCTTACCTGCATATTGGTCTTATTCCGAAGGCCGCAGGCATTGATGTTCCCCATCACACAATCAGTGCTGATACCGGACTGAGGGATGGTGAACCAATCATTGTCACCGGTGTGATACGCGATGGTGAAGGCGCCATCATCAAGGACGCGATGGTCGAGATATGGCAGGCAAATGCAGCGGGTGTTTTTGGCAATGGCCACGAAGGCTTTGCCCGCTGCCATACCGATTTTGAAACCGGTGAATTCCGGTTTGAGACGGTGAAGCCAGGAGCTGTTGCATGGGTGGACGGCACCTTGCAAGCGCCGCACATTACCGCAATGATTTTTGCCCGAGGCATAAACATACACCTGCATACCCGTATCTATTTTGCTGATGAGGTGGATGCAAATCTGCTCGACCCCGTGCTTGCTAAAATTGATGAGGGCCGCGATACTCTGATTGCCGAGCGCGATGCCTCATCCGGCAATGTCTACCGATTTGACATTTGCCTGCAAGGTGAGAATGAAACCGTGTTCTTTGACATCTGACACCACAAGGAAAACCATGTCCGAGCCTTGCATCATCTGTGTTGCCATCACCGGGTCCGTGCCGACCAAGGCAGCTAACCCGGCCGTACCTATCTCCATTGCAGAGCAGGTTGAATCCACGCACGAGGCTTTCGAAGCTGGCGCTACCATCGCGCATTGTCATGTACGTAATGATGATGAAACCCCCTCATCTGACCCTGACAAGTTTGCCCGTCTGGGTGAAGGCTTGCGCAAACACTGCCCCGGCATGATCATACAATACTCAACCGGTGGCCGCTCCGGATCAGGGCGCGAGCGTGGCGGCATGTTGCCGCTCAAACCCGACATGGCATCACTGACCGTTGGGTCCAATAATTTTCCGACCAGGGTTTATGAGAACTCACCGGACCTGGTGGACTGGCTGGCCTCTGAAATGTTGACGCATCGAGTCAAACCGGAGATTGAAGCCTTTGATTTGTCTCATATATTTCAGGCAGTCAAAATGGCTGAAGATGGACGTCTGAAAGGGCCTCTGTATGTTCAATTCGTCATGGGCGTAAAAAATGCCATGCCTGTCGACAAGGATGTTTTCGACTTTTACGTGAAAACATTGAAGCGGTTGGCACCAGATGCAAAATGGTGCGGTGCCGGTATTGCCCAGAATCAGATCGTGCTCAATGACTGGTGCATTGAAGCTGGTGGTCACGTCCGCACCGGACTTGAGGATAATGTGCGCCTTGATCGCACTACGCTTGCCCCTTCCAATGCAGCTTTGGTCAAACGCGCTGTTGAACTATGCCACAAGCATAACCGTCCGGTTGCCACCTGGCAGCAGGCGCGCGAAATCCTTCAACTTCCACTGGCAGCATAGAGATAGACCATGTCACACGTTTTTCCGCGCCATACAAAATCAAGGCTCGCAACTGCGGTCGCTGGTGATGGTCCCTATATCATCGACAGTGATGGCAAGCGCTACCTTGATGCGTGCGGGGGAGCTGCGGTGTCGTGTCTTGGTCACACCAACGAGGCCGTGCGTGAGGCGGTCAAGTCACAGATGGACAAGCTCGCCTGGGCGCATACAAGTTTCTTCACATCCGAGCCAGCCGAGCAACTTGCCGACATGCTGATCGAGCGCGCACCTGCTGGTATTGATCGAGTGTATTTCGTGTCCGGTGGTTCGGAAGCAACCGAAGCTGCAATGAAACTTTCCCGCCAGTATTTTCTGGAAAAGGACGAGCCAAACAGACGCCATGTCATAGCACGCTGGCAGAGCTATCATGGCAACACGCTGGGTGCGTTGGCAGCAGGTGGAAACAAGTGGCGGCGCAAACAGTTTGAACCGTTTCTGACAGCTGCGATGCACCATATCGACCCGTGCTATTATTATCGCTGGGGCGACAAGGGCGAGACGCCGGAAGCCTATGGCCTGCGCATGGCAAACCAGCTTGAAGACAAGATTGTCGAGCTTGGGGTTGACAGCGTTGCGGCCTTCATTGTGGAGCCGGTTGTAGGGGCTACCCTTGGTGCGGTGACAGCGGAGGCCGGTTACTTCAAACGCATTCGCGATATCTGTGACAAGTATGGTGTGCTGCTGATCCTGGATGAAGTGATGTGCGGCATGGGTCGTTGTGGAAGCCTGTTTGCTTCCGAGGCCGAGGGCATAACGCCGGACATGGTCTGCATCGCAAAGGGATTGGGCGCTGGCTACCAGCCAATTGGCGCGACACTTGTTTCAGCCGAAATCTATTCGGCAATTGAAAATGGTTCCGGTTTTTTCCAGCACGGCCACACCTACCTTGGCCATGCAGTCGCGTGCGCGGCAAGCGTTGCGGTGTTGCAGGAGATGGAGCGGATGTCCCTGCTGGACAATGTCAACTCCATGGGAGCCAGACTCAAATCTGCACTGGAAGCCCGCTTTGGCCAGCATCCTCATGTAGGCGATATTCGGGGTCGCGGGCTGTTTCTGGGTCTTGAACTGGTCGCGGACAAGGACACAAAGCAACCGTTTGACCCGTCACTCAAACTTCATGCGGACATCAAGAAGCGGGCTCTTGCTGGTGGACTGATGTGCTATCCGATGGGGGGCACCGTTGACGGACTTGCAGGCGATCATGTGCTGTTGGCACCACCGTTCATCATTGATGACACACATGTTGACGAAATCGTCGGCAAGCTGGATAACGCCATCTCCGACGCGCTCGAAACCTCAAAAGCGGCCTAATCCCCATGACCGAAACCCATACACTGACACAACTGGGCGCTGATTCAGCTTTGCCTTCATCTCCCGATGACGCGACGATGGAAAAGGTGCCGGCACCACATACCGACGTTGATTATATGGTGCGGTTTGTGGCACCGGAATTCACCTCCATCTGCCCGGTGACAGGGCAACCGGACTTTGCGCATCTTGTCATTGACTATGTGCCGGACGAGTGGATCGTTGAGTCAAAATCACTGAAGCTTTATCTTGGTTCGTTTCGCAATCATGGTGCGTTTCACGAAGATTGCACGGTGCGTGTCGGCCGCGATATTGTTGCGCTTCTGAAACCGAAATGGCTGCGAATTGGCGGTTATTGGTATCCGCGCGGCGGCATTCCGATTGACGTGTTCTGGCAAACAGGTGAACCGATCAAGGGTGTGTGGCTGCCGGATCAGGGCGTGCAACCTTATCGTGGGCGAGGATAACATCCCCTCTCCCCGTAAAACGGGTCGCGTCGTTACTTCGCTTCTGGCTAAAGTCAAATCATGAACACCAGCAAGATCAATCAGTCCATGGGCGCTGTCGAATGGGCGTTATTGGTGACGCTGGCCATTATCTGGGCCGGGTCATTCTACACGGTGGGTGTGGCTGTCAAGGAACTGCCGGCGCTGACCATTGTTGTGGCGCGCGTTGTGCTGGGTGCGGCTGGTCTATGGGTGTTTGTCACGATCAGCGGCGTCAAGGTGCCCATGACATTAAAGGTGTGGGCAGCATTTGCCGGAATGGGACTTTTGAATAATGCAATTCCGTTCACGCTGATTGTCTGGGGCCAGCATCATATTGCTTCAGGGCTTGCCTCAATCCTCAACGCAACGACACCCTTGTTCACGGTGCTGGTGGCCAACATGCTGACCGGTGATGAGCGCATAAACCCTGGCAAGCTGGCAGGTGTTGTGATCGGGATTTGTGGTGTAGCCTGGATGATTGGCGGTGCTGCAATCGCTGGCTCAGGCATTGCTGCGATTGCCCAGTTGGGAATATGCGGCGCGGCAATTTCCTATGCCTTTGCCAGCGTATGGGGCAGACGGTTCCGTGAGATGGGCATTGCACCTGTTGCCACTGCCACGGGTCAAGTGACGTGTTCATCCATCATATTGTTACCGGTGATGTTGCTGGTAGACCAACCC
>JBAUGO010000413.1:0-2164 GCA_049679775.1 Anderseniella sp. | reverse complement strand
CCCCCATACTGATAATGTACCGGAAGGAGGGTTAATCCAATGCCTGTAAGGGAGGCGGCCGCGCAGATACGCTCGGACATTTCCGCCAGATTAGCATAGGGCTGACCACTCGTCTGGTGGTGAAGATAGTGGAACTCCACATTTGTGGCATAGCCTGCTTCGAGCATTTCCATCTGGACGAAGGCGGCAATTCCTTCAACATGGTCTGGCGTAAGGCGATCAAGAAAACGATACATCAATTGCCGCCAGGTCCAGAAAGAGTCTTTAGGATCCGGACCTTTACGCTCTGTCAGCCCCGCCATTGCCCGTTGAAAGGCATGACTGTGCGCATTTACAGGTGCAGGCAAGAGAACTCCAACGCGCTCGCCTTCTGGTTGGTGACTGGGAAGAACAGATTTGATCAGCCCGGGTTCATCAAATTCAACTCTGACATTTTCTGCCCATCCATCGCTTAAGAGCGCCTTTTCTGCCCAGATAATCGCCATGTCGATAGTCCTGAATGTTTTGCTTGACTCATTAATATGTATAGACATATAACCAATTAACGCAGACATAACAATGGGTATTTTATGCTTCTGACCAATGTCACGCTAGCAACAATGCAAACTGGATCACCCTATGGGCTGGTTCACAAGGGTGCTGTGTGGCTTGAAGGTGAGGCAATAAAATGGGTTGGTAGCGCCAGCGATGTGCCGCGAGAAGCAAAAACCGGCAAGATCATTGATTGCCAGGGACGCTTGATCACGCCAGGTCTGGTGGATTGCCATTCGCACATTGTTTTTGGGGGCAACCGCGCCAATGAATTTGAAATGCGTCTTAATGGTGCAAGTTATGAAGATGTGGCAAGGGCAGGTGGCGGCATTGTTTCTACTGTCAAGGCCACCCGCACAGCGGATGAGTCAGACCTGCTCAAGGATGCGCTCAGGCGTGTCGATGCTTTGATTGGTGAAGGTGTCACAACGCTTGAAATCAAATCCGGTTATGGCCTCGATATTGCGACTGAGCTCAAGATGTTGCGCGTGGCGCGCGCGATTTCGGCACATCGGAAAATGACCATCAATACAAGCTTTCTGGGCGCTCATGCGATCCCCGTCGAATACAAAAATCAGCCTGATGCTTATATCGATGAGGTCTGTCTACCTGCATTGGAAATGGCTCATAAAGAGGGCCTTGCCGATGCAGTTGATGGTTTCTGCGAGGGTATCGCTTTTCAGCCAGGGCAAATTCGCAAGGTTTTTGAAAAGGCCAAAGCATTGGGACTTCGGGTCAAGCTGCACGCTGAACAGCTTTCAAATCTTGGTGGCGCACAGCTTGCCGCAGAATATGATGCCCTTTCAGCTGACCACCTTGAATATGCCAATGATGATGATGCTCAAGCTCTGGCGAAATCCGGCACAGTGGCCGTCATATTGCCTGGGGCTTTTTATACGTTGCGCGAGACACAACTTCCGCCCATTGACGCTTTCAGAAATCACAAGGTCCCTATGGCGCTGGCAACAGATTGCAATCCCGGCTCCTCGCCAATTACATCACTACTATTGACCATGAATATGGCCTGTACATTGTTCCGCATGACACCGGAAGAAGCCATGAGTGGAGTGACGATCAATGGAGCCAAAGCTCTTGGACTGAGCGACCGGGGCATGATCGAGCCAGGCTTTCGAGCTGATCTGGCAATCTGGGATGTGGAAACACCCGCAGAGCTTTCCTATCGCATTGGCTTTAATCCACTTCACAAACGTATTTTTGCCGGAGAAGTTGAATGATGGTAACGCTCAAACCCGGCTCAACCACTCTGCAACAATTGGAAGAAATCTGGCGCGGACACTTGTCAGCAAAACTGTCAGAGGATGCGTTTGCAGGAATTGAAAAAGCAGCAAAACTGGTAGCTGATGCTGCTGCTGGAAATGTGGCAGTCTATGGCGTCAATACCGGCTTCGGTAAATTGGCCAGCATCAAGATCAAATCATCTGACACCGCCACACTTCAGCGCAATCTTGTACTCTCTCATTGTTGTGGAGTGGGAGAAGCTCTCGACATAGCCACGACCCGATTGATGATGATCCTTAAGCTGCTATCGTTAGGGCGAGGCGCGTCCGGTGTTGCCTTGGCAACCATAAGGCAAATCGAGGCCATGCTGGACAAGGGGGTGACGCCAGTTGTT
>JBAUGO010000412.1:0-2517 GCA_049679775.1 Anderseniella sp. | reverse complement strand
GAATATGTCCTGCGTACCATTGCCGTGATGAACGTCAAAATCCACGACAGCGACCCGCTCAAGCCCATAGGTTTCACGCGCGTAATGGGCAGCAATACCAACTGAACCAAACAGGCAAAATCCCATGGCGCGGGCCGTTTCGGCATGATGCCCTGGCGGGCGCACCGCGCAAAACGCATTGTTGACCTCCATATTGACCACGGCATCAACCGCACGCACACCTGCGCCAACGGCCCGGTAGGCAGCTTCCAGTGTCGAGACGTTCATCCATGTATCCGGATCAAGCGCCACTTCACCTTCTGTTGGGCTGGTTTGCTCAATCCCGTGCACATAGTCTTCCGGATGCACCAGCAGGACGTGCTCACGTTCGCCCATTGGAGCTTCTTCACGGCGAAGATCATCAAAATGGGGGTGAGACAGAATCCGCTCAACCGCGCGCATCCGGTCTGGTCTTTCGGGATGACCTTCTGGCGGTTCATGTTCAGTGAATACGTCGTGATGAAGAAGAAGTGTGCTCATGGCTCAACCTTGACTGCAAACAAGCTCAACAATCAACCGAAAGTTCTGCATTCATACCAAACCTGTTGGCAATACAATCTCAGTCAGAAGAATTCTATGTCTTGACGCAACAACCATTATCACGGCAAGCCATGCGCTTGCACCCACTGTGCGCAAAACGAGCATTAAACATGAGCCACGTCACAACTGATATCGAAGCCGCAGCAACTGCCTTGCGAGAGGGTAAGCTTGTGGCCTTTGCCACCGAGACCGTTTACGGACTGGGAGCAGATGCAACAAACGGCAAGGCCGTGGCTTCTGTCTTTGAAGCAAAGGGACGTCCTTCATTCAATCCCCTCATTGTCCATGTTGTTTCAGTGGCCGAAGTAGAAAAGCTGGGGGTTTTGAATGACCATGCCCGCAAGCTGGCAAGCGCTCTGTGGCCAGGCCCTTTGACACTTGTTCTGCCACGCACCCCTGATTGCCCGATCAGCAGGCTTGCCAGTGCCGGACTTAAATCAATTGCTATCCGTGTGCCCGGACATCATCAGGCTCAACAGCTTCTGCAATTGGCAGGCAAGCCAATAGCTGCTCCCAGCGCCAACATTTCGGGCCAGATCAGCCCGACCACTGCAGCCCATGTCACTGCCGGCCTTGGAGACAGTATCTGGGGGGTGCTTGATGGAGGCCCATGTGAAATCGGACTGGAATCAACCATTGTCAGTTGCTTGTCTGACGAACCCATTATCCTGCGCCCTGGCGGTATCACCGAACAACAGCTCAGTGATGTGCTGGGCCAGAAAATCACCACTCAGCATGGCTCGACGAATGATCCGATCTCACCCGGACAACTTGAAAGTCATTATGCTCCCAACGCCCAGGTGCGCCTGAACGTGAAGGAGCCGGAGCCGGGCGAAGCTTATCTGGCATTTGGCAAGAAGGAACCAGAGGCCTTCATTATCCGCAATCTGTCACCGCAAAAGGACCTGCGTGAAGCAGCAGCCAATCTGTTTGCCATGCTGCATACATTGGATATGCTGGGCGCTGAGAGCATTGCCGTTGCCCCCATCCCTGATGAAGGCTTGGGCATCGCCATCAACGACCGATTGAAACGTGCTGCTGCGCCACGCGAGCCAGAATGAACACTGATCTGATACAGAAATTCGCCTCGATTGTAGGTGAGCAGCACGCGCTGACCACCCAGGAAGCAATCGCGCCGCATCTGCTCGAACCACGGGCCAAGTTTTCAGGATCATCGCCACTGGTTCTGAAACCCTCCACCGTCCAAGAGGTCAGTGCCATCCTGAAACTGGCCAATGACACCGGAACAGCCATCGTCCCGCAAGGTGGCAATACCGGGCTTGTTGGTGGGCAAATGGCCAGTGGTGAAGTGATTGTGAGTCTTTCCCGCCTGAACGCAATTCGCCATGTCGATGTCATGGACAAATGCATAACACTCGAAGCTGGCGTTACGCTGTCAAGCGCGCAAGCTGCAGCAAGTGCGCAGGGCTTGATGTTTCCCTTGTGGATTGCATCCCAGGGCACATGTCAGGTCGGCGGCAATCTTGCCACCAATGCAGGCGGTATCAATGTGCTGGCCTATGGAACGACCAGGGATTTATGCCTGGGTGTTGAGGTGGTCTTGCCATCAGGCGAAATATGGAACGGTCTGAAATCACTTCGCAAGGACAATACCGGCTACGATCTGAAGCATCTGTTTATCGGGTCTGAAGGCACTCTGGGCATTATCACGGCAGCGACCATGAAGCTGGTACCAGCGCCTTGCGACAAGGCCACGGTTTTTGCTGCTGTGAATACACCCCAGGGCGCACTTGATGTGTTATCGCTGGTTCAAGGCATGAGCGGTGGTGCTGTCGTGGCCTTTGAGATCATGGCACGCAGCGGTGTTGAAATGTCCATCAAACATGCTGGATGCCGCGACCCTTTGGATACAGTTGCCAACTGGTATGTGCTGTTTGAGCTGGCTGGCCATGGTGTTCCAGGTGACATGGACAAGAT
>JBAUGO010000411.1:0-2305 GCA_049679775.1 Anderseniella sp. | reverse complement strand
GGCCCGGGTAAGCCTGGCACCCGACACCATTACCGCCAGGACCTCGTCTGCCACACTTCCAGCAACAGCTGCCATGGGTGTCACCTTGTGTTGCCAATAGGGGTGAACGGCACTTGCCATGCGTTTTGCAACAGGACCTGCAAAGTCCCGGTTCTCCTTCACCATCAACTTGCGCAAAGCTGGTAATTCCTGGACCAG
Organism: Anderseniella sp.; assembly: GCA_049679775.1. Classification (GTDB taxonomy): domain Bacteria; phylum Pseudomonadota; class Alphaproteobacteria; order Rhizobiales; family Aestuariivirgaceae; genus Anderseniella. The sequence goes on along the minus strand of JBAUGO010000411.1, from coordinate 2,107 downwards.
AACGTCCAGCACGGTGGAAAATCTGTCATGGGCAGCACGATAAGCACTGCTCACTTGTGATGCCTCGCCATTTGCCTCAATGACCAGATCAATGGGCCCGTGTTGCAGGTGCAACCGTTTTCCGTCTGGCAACATGCAGGCTTGCACGCTCATGTCTCGCCAGCCTTTTTCTTTTCCCAACCGAAATGCCGCGCATCCGTTGGCCATGGTACGCCCTGCTTTGCGCCGGAGGTTTTTTGCCCGGCCAATATGTGATCGTTTTGCCTGGCTTTTGTGCCAGAGCGAGCCTCTGACAGGGACATGACATGCTTCATGTGGCCACCTAGCGCTTCATAATCCTCGCGCCGCATGGTGAACTCTATTGGTGCTACCAGTGCAGGTGTCGGTACGTAACCGAACGCATTTTCCGGTAACTGTGTCACATCAGACATGATGGTGATGCCTCCACCTGGCCACACATAGGCTGGCGCGCCACCACATGTGATGCGGGTAAGTGCGCTCTTGACCGATCGGGTCAGTTTGACCGGGTTTTCCGTCACACCAGCACGCAAGGACCCGCCAGCGCCGCCCATGAACAAAACAGTGCAAAGAGCAGGTTCGCAGTTTTCCTCAATCAGGTGAACGGATTTCATCAACCGATCAGGCATGTCCTTGAGGACCGGCTTCAATTCATCATCGAGTTCATAATAGGCAAACTGTTCGCCGGTTGTGGAGACCATCAGCAATGATTGTCCAGGCTTTGCCTCGCCCGGTTTGAAATCACCCAGAATAGTAAGGGGGTCATCCACATTTGTACCACCCCATCCGGTGCCCGGGTCTGCAACCTGGAAATACCTGCCGGGCGTTGATCGTCTACCCTTGATCTTGATGCCTGTTGCCGGCCAGCCAAGCACCTTGCCCGCCTGATGTTCGGAAATGACACCGGTGATGTGATCGTCAACCACTACGACCTCGTCCACCAGCCCCTGCCATTGAGACGCAAACATACCGACTGTTGCCGAGCCGCAACCAACGCGCATGCGTTCTTCCCTGGTTCCGTTCACAATGGGTGGTTTGCCCGCCTCTATGATGACGGTTGAGCCTTCATCAATGGTAACTTCAACAGCCTTGCCATTGCACAGATCAAGCAGGGCCTGACACGTGACACGGCCTTCCTTCTTGCCGCCGCCTGTAAGGTGATGCACACCGCCCAGCGACAGCATCTGAGAACCGTACTCAGCCGTGGTGACATGGCCGATCGGTTCATTGTCGACGCGCACGAGAGAACGCTCCGGGCCCAAGTGACGGTCAGTGTCGATTTTCACCTTCACACCGCAATACGAAAAGATGCCTTCCGTAACCACCGTGATCATGTCGACGCCCTCAACCTCTCGCGACACGATAAAGGGGGCTGGCTTGTAGTCAGGATAGGTGGTGCCAGCACCAATGGCTGTGACAAAGCTGTCATCAGGGTTGATGATCTCACCGTCCCAATCAGGTCCCTTGTCAAGGAATGGCACTATCTCGCCACCGGCTTCTATTGTCTTTTCAATAATCACGAGTGGGTCGACACGCACCAGATTGCCATCTTCATTGGCGTAACGATCACATGCACCTGAGCGACCAGGCGCAATGTAACACATGACCGGACAGGCATCGCAGCGGATCTTGTCGCCATCTCGCGCCGGGCTAGCCATCTGTCGTCACCTTACGGATAGCCGCCAGCACCTTGTCAGGCGTGGCAGGAAGATGGCGCACGGTTGCCCCCGTTGCATCCCGAATGGCATTGAGTATGGCAGGGGCGGTCGGGATAAGCACATGCTCGCCCAGACCCTTGGCGCCATAGGGTCCGTGTGGGTCAGGCACTTCGATGATGATCGATTTGATTTCCGGTATATCGCCTATGGTGGGGATGAGATAATCGTGCAGGTTTTCCGTGCGCCCTGGCATGTAATCCTCCATCAGCGCCATGCCGATGCCTTGTGCGGCACCCCCTTCAATCTGACCTTCAACCAATAATGGGTTGATAGCCTTTCCAACGTCATGAGCAGCGGTCAGACGATCCGCACAAGGCATCGGCATGGCGCTGATGGAGGATTACATGCCAGGGCGCACGGAAAACCTGCAC
>JBAUGO010000410.1:0-15841 GCA_049679775.1 Anderseniella sp. | reverse complement strand
GTCTATAGTGGGGGGTTTGCAAAGAAAAAACAGTCTCTTGATCAGACCCATCAAGTGATGGCATTTCCAGCACCTGGATATTTGCACAAGGATATTTACGCAGCACATTTATTGGCAGGCATTCTAGGCGGAGGCATGTCATCAAGACTGTTTCAGGAAGCGCGCGAGCGACGTGGTTTGTGTTATTCAACCTTTGCCCACATGTCTGCATTCTCAGACACGGGATTGCTTCAGGTCTATGCGGGAACCGCACCAGAAACGGCTAAAGAATTTACCAAGGTGGCCAGTGACATCTTGCTGACAGCTACAAAAGATGTGACCCAGGAGGAGCTTGACAGGGCACGAGCCCAGTTGAAGGCGTCTCTGGTCATGAGTCTTGAAAGCCCGTCATCGCGCGCAGACCAGATTGCTCGGCAGTATCTTGCCTACGGCTATGTGCCGGATATTTCCACTTTGCTGGAAAAAGTTCAGGCCGTGTCAGTGGAAGATGTCAGCCGCGTTGCCCAAAAGACTTTTAGCGGTGTTGCGCTGTCCATGGCCGCAGTTGGTGATGTGTCTCAGCTTGCCAAATATGATGAACTTGCTGCAAGCTTCGCCTGATACAAATTTTGTCGAGTGGAGTTTGAACTCTTCGTCATGGCTTTCTTGCGTACCTATGCCTATCTTGATTCTGAACCTGTACTGAGAACGCAGAAGACAATTTTGCGTACTCCTGCCATGGCTGACTATGTTGAGTGGAGCCAATTGCGATCGTTAAGCCGGTCTTTTCTTGAGCCATGGGAACCGACATGGCCCCGGGATGACTTGAGTAAATCGGCTTTTAAGCAACGCATCAAACGCTATGGCCGCGATATGCGCGATGACTATGGCTACGCATTCTTCATCTTCTGTTCCTTGTCAGGGCGATTGGTTGGAGGTTTGACCTTGTCGAATGTCCGACGCGGTGTCGCGCAATCGTGTTCGATGGGCTACTGGATCGGTCAACCTTTTGCCAATCAGGGTTACATGTCCAGCGCGGTCAGCGCGGCTGTTTCATTTGCTTTTGACAGTTTGAACCTGCATCGGGTCGAGGCAGCCTGTTTGCCTAGCAACGAAGCCTCTCGCAGTCTGTTGTTGCGATGTGGATTTTCCGAGGAAGGCTATGCCCGCCAGTATCTGAAGATCAATGGCCGCTGGCAAGATCATCAATTGTTTGCCATGCTTGACACAGACCCACCTGAAAGGAGCGACCAGGTCAGATAACCTAGTCGTGGATATACCCGAGTGTTTGTCAGTCTGGGCTTTGGTAACTGCGACTTGCACGTTAAGATGCTCCTGCTGGGGGCAAAATTGCGAAACATAGAATCTCGCGGTGAAAGTTCGTCAATGGCATATTTGCGTGCAGTAACTATAGCGATTATTGCTCTGTTTTGCCTGTTTTCAGGCGCCGGAGATAGCGCTGTTGCGCAAGAGGCTGGCAAGGTTGTACGTGCTGATTTTGCTGCCAAACACATAGACATTGTGCCATTTCTGGGCGCGGTCCAGAGTGACAAGCCTGAGGTTTCGGTCAAGTTACCGCCAAACGGATCGGGGTTGAGCGAGAATATCACCCTGAAAGCAACGAGCTCGGGCCCTGTCTATCGTTGGGTGGTTTTCACGACAGCCAATCCGGGAATTGATGCCAAGGAGCTTGTTATAGACTCAGCTCGCCAGTCATTCCCTGGTTCTGGTATCAAGTCGCCTACTTATTCAAGCAGCCGAATTTCTGCGGTCTCATCGAACACATCAGTTGAGTTGCGCAGATTGTCCATCCCTGACCGCGATGCTTTCGTCTTGACCGTCCCACCAAGAACCAGTGTGAGCGTTGCTCTTGAGCTTGCCGAGGTTGGGGTGTCTGGCGTCCGTTTATGGCAACGCTCGGCCTTTGATGCCAATGCCTACAGACAAGCGCTTTATCGAGGAATTGTGCTTGGTATGGCAATTCTCGCGGTGATTGTCATTACCTGTCTCGTTATGCTGTCACCGCAAATCGTGTTTCCGCTCTCAATGATTTTTGCCTGGCCTGCCGTTGCCTTTATCACGCTGGAAACCGGTCAACTTGAAACAGCGCTCGCTGCTGTCTGGCCATATGAATTGCCTGATCATGAGGTGCTAAGCGCGATTGTTGAAGCGTGCATGATGGCAGGGGTGTTTCTCATGGCTGTCACCATCATGCGCACCCGCAAGCAAATGCCGATGGTCAGTGCGCTTTTGATGATTGCAGGCGGCGCAGGACTAGCTCTGGCCGGTTATGCAATTTTTGAACCTGTGCTGGTCAAGCAAATATCCAGGATTGGCTTTGCCGTTGCAGTTACGAGCGTTCTTCTGGCAGCTCTTGTTCTTGCGCGAAGGGGTGGGTTGCGCGCACGGTCTTCCTTGATGGTGTGGGTACTGCTGGGCGTCTGGACAATCGCTGCTGGCTACATCGCTCTCAATCGACCACCATCGGATGTTGCCTCGCCAGTGCTGGTGGGAGGACTGGCTCTTGTGCTTGTCGCGCTGTCTTTTGTGCTGACATACTTTGCGTTTTCAAATGTTTTGAACCCGGAAAGCGGTGTTCTGGAAGCTGAGCGCAACACCATTGCTCTGGCAAGTGCATCGCAAATTGTCTGGGATTTTCAACCTGGTGACAATACGTTCTACCTCGGGCCGCAACTGGAAAGGGTGTTGGGGTATCAGGAAAACAGCCTTGACAATACCAGTGTGCAAAGCTGGCTGGCTCTCGTTCATCCCAATGATCACACGGCCTATTACGCTGCACTTGAAACGGTCAGGCAAAGGGGTAATCAGCAGTTTGAACAACAATTGCGCTTACGTCATGCTGATGGTCGTTATCGCTGGTACACTCTCAAGGGAACCTCACTACAAAATGCTTCTGAAACCGGTTTGAGATTGATCGGGGTCCTGAGCGATGCATCGGATGAAAGAAGCTCGCAAGACAGGCTGTTGACTGACGCGATCTATGACGTGGTAACCGGTCTTCCAAACTACGCACTTTTTCTGGACCGCCTCGGACAGGCCGTAAGCCGTGCATCACTTGACCCCAAGCGCAAACTGAATGTGGTCATCATCGAGATTGATCGCTTCGCTGTCGTCAATTCAAAGCTGGGCCAGGAAATTGGCGATAGCTTGCGCAATACAATTGCTCGCAGACTGGAACGTCAATTGTCTGAGACTGGCTCGCTTGCTCGCATGCCGGGTGATCAGTTCGCCATTATCCATGAGGCCTCTGGTCCAGGCGATCCGATGGAAGAAGTTATTGTTTTTGTCGATCAAATTCGCCACGTCATCTCTCAGCCAGTGCGAGTCCCTCCCAACGAGATTTACCTGACCTGCAGTGTTGGTGTTGCTCAATGGGATGCGCATATGCAGTCTGCCGATGTGCTGTATCGCAGTGCTGAGATAGCCCTTTTCGAAGCCAAGGCAAAAGGTAGGGACAAGGTTGCATTCTATGCACCAGGCATGAGGCCGGAGCCGACGCCATCATTGCTTGTCATGGAGGATTTGCAATCAGCCTTGCAGGAGCGCCGTTTTGAACTGGTCTACCAGCCAATCATGAGATTACCCGGCCGCCAGTTGGCAGGCTTTGAGGCACTTGTACGCTTGCGCCAGCGCGATGGTGAACTATTGGAACCATCAAGTTTTGTACCCCTGGCTGAGCGGTGTGGTCTGATAGGTGAAATTGGTGCTTTCGTTCTGAGCGAGGCTGCCCGTCAGCTTGGTGTCTGGCAACGCATGTTTACCCCCGTCGAACCCATTTTTGTCTCGGTCAATGTTTCCTCCGCACAATTGTCCGGCCCCCGGCTCCTGCAGCTTGCCAAGACTATACTGACCCGCGAAGAGCTTGTGCCTGGCACCTTGAAGCTTGAGTTGACTGAAACGCTGGTGATGGAAAACCCGGAACTGTCGTTGCGGGTGCTGGATCGGCTCAAGGCAATGGGCATCGGTCTGTCATGTGATGATTTCGGAACCGGATACTCGTCCTTGTCCTATCTGCGGAGATTACCGTTTGATACATTGAAGGTAGACAAGTCGTTTCTGCAAGCAGGTATTGAGGATGAGCGCGGCTCAGTTGTTCTGGATGCAATCATTCTTTTGGCCCATGATCTCGGCCTGCAGGTTGTGGCTGAAGGGGTGGAAACAGAAGATCAGCTGTCACATCTGATCGAACTTGAGTGTGACTTCGCTCAAGGCTTCCTGATTGGTGAACCAATTGCAGCGCAACATGTGTTGGCAGCGCTTGGTGCCCCGGCGCGTGAACCTGTCTCTAGTGCATCAGGCATGGCAGCCCTTTGGGCACGCCTCACACGTAAGCCGAAGGAAGCACCTCCATTGCCGGTAGTCCTGCCTGAACCTGATGAACTCATTGATGATGAAGCGCTCGTGCCCTGGTCCCCTTATGATTTTCACCCGGCACCCTGGGCTCCTCGCCTAGTCAAGCCGGTTGAGGAGGTCAGCGAACCTGTGAATGATGACGTTTCTGCAAATGTTGATGACGATGAACCTGACGGGGAGCCTGAACCTGCTGACATGGAGACGGTGACCAGGCAAGTGGAGCAAGCTCTGGAAGATATCGACGTGCCGGAGATCCAACCGGCAATTTCGCAGAGTGAGTCGGAAGCAACCAAGCCAGCTCTCGAAAAGGCATCAGAAAAAGATTTGGAACAGGTCGAGGTTCCTGCAAAGCCCGCTAAATCCGGCACCCAGAAAAAAGCAACTTCGAAACAAAAGCCATCGAGATCTGCACCGCGCAAAAAAAGTAACTCATCCGGATCAAAATCCGGCGTCAAGGCTTGAGAAAGGGGCTCGTCACGCGTGGCCGAACTGTCCGGTTGAGAGCACAGCCTCATTGACGCCAATACGTGAGAGTGCAGCGGTGTATTTTCCTGCCACATCCTGATCGAACAGAAGGCTATCGTCGGGTTCGCAATATAACCAGCCGTTCTGCTTGATTTCAGCTTCCAGTTGACCAGGTCCCCAACCTGCATAACCAAGCGCCAGAAGTGACCGCTGTGGACCTTTACCTGCTGCGATGGCGCGCAGAACGTCGAGTGTTGCGGTCAACCCAACATTGCCATTGATATCAAGGGTGCATTCATCGCTGAAATAATCTCTTGAGTGCAGGACAAAACCACGGCTGGTTTCCACGGGGCCTCCTTGCAGCACGGGCATTGATGCAAGCTTCTGTGGCAGTCGGATGGCTTCATCGTCCGGCAGAAGAGCAAGTCTCTCCATCAGGCCGCTGAAGGACAGGTTTTGTATTTCCTGGTTGATAATCAAACCCATCGCACCGTCCCCTGAGTGCGCGCACATGAAAATTACCGAACGCGAGAAACGATCATCACCGATGCCCGGCATGGCAACCAGCAGTTTTCCATCAAGATAGGTTTCGCTCATCAAGCAACAGCCTTGCAGGTAAGATAATTCGGCAATTCTAACACTGTGAACGCTTGACTGGCAAATCACTCTGACAATTGGTTCTCTCATGAAGTTGAAAGCAAGTTGACTTCCCTTTTGTGCGATAGCTGATAATAACAGGTGGTAATGAATTTGAACCTGAAAAGAAGTTTTCTATCAGTCTGCTTGATCGTGCTTGCAACAACAGGCGCGGCCATGGCTGACAATGCGACATTGCGCAAATTTGAAAACCCCTATACCAGCATTGCACTCATGAACGCCGGCAAGCAGGGACACATTTGGCAAAGCGGTTTGCATATAACGATACAAAAGGACTGGAAGACGTATTGGCGCGTGCCTGGCGATGGTGGCGTCCCACCGCAATTTGACTGGACGGGGTCGCAAAATGTTGCTTCGGCAACAGTGATGATGCCCTTGCCGCACAGGTTTGTGGATCAGAATGGTGAAGGCATCGGCTATAAAACCGAAGTGGTGTTGCCGGTTGCTGTGACCCCGAAAAATCCTGATTTGCCTGTACATGTTTCGGTGAAAGTTTTCTATGCGGTTTGCAATGATATATGTGTTCCGGTGCTGGCTGAGTTGAAGCACACACTGGAAGCTGACACGGTATCTGTTGCCGATGGTTTCTTGCTGAAAGTAGCGCAATCGTCAGTGCCCGAAGAAAACACGGATTCTCCGGTGCAGTTGGTGTCCATGAAAGTTGCGGAAGCAGACAAAGGCAGTGCGATTGACGTACATCTCAAAGGACTGGGCAATCCGCAAGAGACAGACATCTTCGTGGAAATGGAAGGCATTTCCTATTTTCGCAAACCTGAACTGATCAGTACGAATGGCACAGACACAGTATGGCGGTTATCTGTCGATCAACCGGGTCAGCAGGCTTCGTTGGTTGGTAAAAAGCTGCGCCTGACTATTTCTGATGGTAAAACAGGTCTTGTTCGCGAAGGTGTGCTGCAGTAGATCATAACGCGATATTGCACAATCATCAGATCACAACAGAGAGCGCAAACCCCATGACCATATCCGTAGGCGACAAACTGCCAGAGGCCACATTTACAACCATGACAGCGGAAGGACCGACACAGATGACAACATCTGATGTTTTTTCTGGCCGAAAGGTTGTGGTATTTGCAGTGCCGGGCGCGTTTACACCCACTTGCCACATGAAACACTTGCCTGGTTTTGTCACCCATGCAACTGATCTGAAGGCCAAGGGTGTGGATACAATCGCCTGTGTTTCAGTAAATGATGTGTTTGTGTTGAACGCATGGGCAGAGCAGTCCGCCGCCAAGGATGTGGTGACTTTTCTGGCAGATGGCAGTGCAAATTTCACCAAGGCCATCGGAATGGATCTGGATGCTTCCGGCTTTGGTATGGGCCTGCGCTCAAAACGCTATTCCATGCTGGTCGAAGACGGAGTAGTCAAGATTTTCAATCTTGAAGAAGTGCCAAGTACTGCCGACGCATCCAGTGCAGAAAAGATTCTCGCAGCGCTTTAAGCGACAAATACTGTTTTGATTGCTCCAAGGCCCGCCTGAATTGTCAGTTGCGGGCCTTGCTTGTTTCAGGGTTTGAATGGTGCCATGCCTTCACGAGCAAGCTCATCAGCGCGCTCATTCTCCGGATGACCCGCATGGCCCTTGACCCAGTGCCAGTCTACATCGTGGCGTTCACGGGATTTTAGCAGCTCTTGCCAAAGCTCGGCATTCTTGACCGGCTTTTTGGCAGCCGACTTCCAGCCATTGCGCTGCCAACCGTGGATCCACTTTGTAATTCCATCACGCACATAGACAGAGTCTGTATAGAGCGCCACCTTGCAGGGTCGCTTGAGTGCATTGAGGGCTTCAATAGCTGCGCGAAGTTCCATGCGGTTGTTGGTGGTTTCAGCCTCACCGCCCGACATTTCCTTGCGATTGCTGCCCGATACAAGGATTGCGCCCCAGCCGCCAGGTCCGGGATTACCCGAACACGCGCCGTCCGTGTAGATGATGACTTCAGACACTTGAGGTGCCGATCAGGTGGTTTCCTGAACCGGGGCTCCCGGTTCTCCTGCACGACGCAATTGCCGTGGCAGCTTGAACTCGACGTTTTCATCCCTGGTTTTGACCGTTTCAACACTGACATTGAAGCGTTGGCGGAATGCATCAACGACTTCGTTGACGAGCACTTCAGGAGCAGACGCACCCGCCGTTATGCCAAGGGTCTTGATACCATCCATTAAAGCCCAGTCGATTTCGGTTGCCCGCTGAACCAGCATTGATTGGCCACAACCGGATGTCTTTGCCACTTCGACCAGGCGTTGTGAATTGGAACTGTTTGGTGCGCCAACCACGAGAACCATGTCGCATTTGTCTGCAATGGATTTCACCGATTCCTGTCGGTTCGTGGTCGCGTAACAGATATCTTCCTTGTGTGGTCCGTGGATCTTTGGGAACTTCTTTTCCAAAGCTTCGATAATGCCTCGCGTATCATCCACCGACAATGTAGTCTGGGTGATGTAGGCAAGCTTCTCATTGTCTCTTGGTTCGAAGGCGGCAACGTCAGCCTCATCCTCGACAAGGGCAATAGCTCCTTCGGGCAACTGGCCCATGGTACCGATGACTTCAGGATGGCCTTCATGACCGATCAGCACGATTTCATAACCGTCCTGATAGTGGCGCGAAGCCTCCATGTGAACCTTGGATACCAGCGGACATGTTGCATCCAGGTAGAACATATTACGGTTCTTGGCAGCTTCCGGCACTGATTTGGGAACGCCATGAGCCGAGAAAATCACAGGGCGATCGCCATCTGGAACCTCATCCAGCTCCTCAACAAAGATCGCGCCCTTTTGCTTGAGGTCCTCGACAACATATTTGTTGTGAACGATTTCATGGCGCACATAAACTGGCTTGCCGTGCAATTCCAGAGCGCGTTCTACAATATCGATTGCGCGTACCACACCGGCACAAAAACCGCGTGGCGCTGCCAGATAAATCTTTAGATCGGGAAGTTGCTGTGACATGGAATCGTTTCCGCTTTCAGATCATGTGAGCGAGTATGTTTTCATACCGTACATGTGAGATCATGAGTGGGTTTGTCAAGTTTCACTCTGGTCGCATGCAAGACGAACTTCAGCTGGACGAACCAGCCGTGTATAGAAATCGTTAGGGCATGTTTGCAGTTTAGTTGAGCTGCTTGCGCACTGATGCAATGGATTGATCAATCAGATTTGCACCAGTTGCACCTTTGGCGTCGGTTGCCAGAATACGTGCTGTAGCCTCGATCGCAAGGTCGGTTGCCGCAGCGCGAACATCCTTGATCGCGGCGACTTCTGCCTGGGCAATTTTCTGCTCGGCAAGACGGGTGCGGCGGTCGATTTGTTCGCTCATCTTGCGGCGGGATTCTTTGCCGTAAATTTCAGCTTCACGCTTTGCCTGAGCAACAATCATGTCAGCTTCAGCTTCTGCCTCAGCACGCTTCTTCTCATATTCTGTCAACAGTTCCTGGGCTTCTTCGCGAAGGCGCTTTGCTTCATCAAGTTCGCCAGCAATGGCCGCAGCACGTTCATCCAGTTTGGAACCGAGAAGACCCGGTACTTTTTTCCAGATCAGAATAGCCAGAAACAGAACGAGAGCAATTAACGCCCAGAATGTAGCATCCATGGTGTTTGGTTCCTTCTAGCCGTTAATTGACTTGATGGCGGCTTGTACGGCCTTGTCGGAAGGTTTTGTTCCGCTAAGCTGCTCCACCACGTCTGCTACCAGTGAGGACGCAATTGAGCCAACCTCGCCCATGGCCTTGGCCCGGGTTGCAGCTACAGCAGCTTCAGCTTGTACCATCTTGGCTGTGAGTTCCTGATCAACGCGAGCCTGCTCAGCATCGAGTTGACTTGTCACTTCTGCACGGTTTTCCTGGGCAATGGCATTGGCGCGTGCGCGTGCATCTGCCAGTGCCTTGTCATAAGCATCAGAAGCTGTTTGCGCTTGCTGATTGAGTTGTTCTGCCTGGGACAGGTCAGAAGCAATCCTGCTTTTGCGTGTTTCAATCGCACTGGCTATGCGTGGTAGCAGAACCCGTGACAACACAAGATACAACGCACCAAATGTAAGTGCCAGCCAAAGCAGCTGCGATGGATAGGTCGATGTATCCAGTTGGGGCAGGGTGCCGCCGCCTTGACCACCGTGTGCTTCTGTCGAAGTTGTTGTTTCGCTAGCCATGGGCCAGAATATCCATTCAGCAGTTTTTAAAAATGAGGTTTTGCAACAGGATTAACCTGTCTACAAAATATGCGACAGGGCCTGTCAGACAGGTCCGGCCGCGGATTGTTCGCCGATACCATCACAATAGGTGTGAGGTATCTACAACTGTGATCTTCTTATGTGAAGAGCAGCAGAAGGGCGACAACGAGCGAGAAGATGCCAAGACCTTCAGCAAGAGCCGCACCGATCAGCGCGTTTGTAAACTGCGCCGAAGCAGCAGAAGGATTGCGCAATGAACCAGCGAGGTAGTTGCCAAAAATGTGGCCCACGCCGATACCGGCTCCACCCATGCCTATGCAGGCAATGCCCGCACCAATCAGCTTTGCAGCATCCGCTTCCATGATCTAAGTCTCCTTGGTTTGATAATCAGATAGTTGGTTATTGTTGAAGTTTGAACCCGTTTCAGATGGTCCTAGTGACCAGGATGAAGCGCGTCGTTGAGATAAACACAAGTCAGGATGGCAAACACAAAAGCCTGCAGGAATGCCACCAGAAATTCAAAACCCGTCAAGGCAACGCCCATGGCCAACGGGAAAATTGCACCCAAAATCCCACCAATGCCAAGCGCACCAAGGCTGACCACGAACCCTGTAAACACTTTCAGGACGATATGTCCGGCCATCATGTTGCCGAACAGGCGCAGCGCCAGAGATACAGGTCGCGATAGAAATGATATCACTTCGATCAACGAGATGAATGGCAGAATGGCCATGGGTACACCTGATGGCACAAAAAGCTTGAAAAATCCAAGCCCGTGTTTTGCCAGACCAACCACGACGACCATGGCAATAATGAAGACAGCCAGTGCTGCTGTCACTACGACGTGGGACGTGACGGTGAAGAAATACGGAAACATGCCCAACAGGTTTGACATCAACACAAAGCTGAAAATGGCAAACACGAACGGGAAGAATTTCATCCCCTCATTGCCCATTACTTGTCGAACCATGTTGGCTACGAACTCATACCAGAGCTCGCCAATGGATTGCATTCTGGTTGGCACCAGTTTGGCTGACCGGGAAGCTGCAAATAGAATTGCGCTGACGGTGCCTGCTGCTGCAACCATGAACAAGGCAGAGTTCGTAAAACCAAAATCCATGCCACCAACTTCGAATAGCGGTGCAAGTGTCTTGATCTGAAACTGATGCAATGGATCGTTAGCCACGATCTTTTTCCCTCTGTCGGCAGGGTCAATCCCCGTCGTTTAACCTGTCGCTTGCTTTTGGTGCCTTGCCAGACGCCCTCGCCATATTGAGGATTCCTGCTGCAAAGCCGACCAACAGCATAATAATAAGGCCGAACGGCAATGTGCCAAACAACCTGTCGATCAAATAACCCAGACCACCTCCAACAAGAACGGCGGCCACAAACTCACTGCCAACCCTGAATGCCGCTCCGAATTTGCTGCCAACTGCTGTTGTGCGCGCACCCGGTGCTTTTGTTGCATGTTCTGCGTCCCGGCGTTCTGCAGCAATTCGTGCCGATAGATCACCAAAACGTTTGTCAGGTTCAGCTGACTTGCGTCCAGCATTGGTTGGTGTTTCTCCGCCGTTTTCACCTTGATTGGACATTACGACACTCCCATAACAACAAGTGACGCATCAAAACAGGCAAAACCACGAAAAAGGCACAACTAATGTGTGCGAACCTACTAACCCTTCGCAAGTCGAGGCGGAAAATAGAGGCAGGCATGGTCAGTGTCAAGCAGGCATATTTGATATTAAGCAACTGAAATTAAATAGTAAAACGTCATTTTCATTGACTGCGGCAATTCGCCTTTGCACGACATTGTCGAGTTTTTGCCACACTTGGGCTCGTCAAGGTCCCCATGATGATATTCCAAGATCTGTTGCACACGGCGATATCTATAGGTGTTGTAGCTGTGCAACTCGGTGCCAAGAGCCTAAATAGCCGCTTGACCTAACTGGCTTCGCGCAGACTTTCTGCAGTTTCAAGGTCTACTGAGACCAGTTGGCTCACGCCACGTTCCATCATGGTTACACCAAACAGTCTGTTCATGCGGGCCATGGTTAGGCTGTGGTGGGTTATGATCAGGAAGCGCGTATCTGTGCGCTCAAGCATGGCATCCAGCAGATTGCAGAAACTCTCTACATTGTGATCGTCAAGAGGCGCGTCCACTGCATCGAGAACGCAGATCGGCGACGGATAGGACATGAACACGGCAAAGATCAACGCCATTGCCGTCAGCGCCTGCTCGCCACCAGACAGCAAAGACAATACTGTCGGTTTTTTGCCGGGCGGATTGGCAATCAGTTCCAGACCGGCTTCCAGCGGGTCATCTGACTCAACAAGCTTAAGCTCGGCCTTGCCACCCCCAAACAGGGTTTCGAACAAGGATGAGAAATTTGCGTTAACTCGTTCAAATGCTTCCAGCAGGCGTGAGCGGCCTTCACGGTTGAGACTCGAAATACCTGAGCGAAGCTTGGCGATTGCCTGAACCAGATCATCGCGCTCCGTGATCATTGTTTCGACCTGCTCGGTAATCTCTGCTGCCTCATCTTCAGCACGCAGGTTTACCCCACCAAGGCGCTCGCGTTGTTCCTTTAGTGTTGACAGCTTTTGCTCGGTGACTTCGCTGGATGGCATGTTGTCGACATCAAGGTCAGCCCGTTTGGTCACTTCGTCGGGCTTGCAGTCCAGTGCTTCAGTGATGCGTTGGGTAGTTTCCTGCACGCGCTCTTCGGCAGCTTCCGAGCGTGCGCCAATGCGGGCGTGTTCTTCACGTGTCTTGGCAAGAGCCTCGTTAGCATCACGCAGTTCGTGGTCGCGGTTGCGTAAATTGTTTTCAGCCTCAACAAGGGCATCGGCAGCAACCTTGCGTTCCTGTTCCGCCTGAGTTGCTGCATTCATCAGCTTGGTGCGCTTTGCCTCAAACTGTGCAGGAAGATCTGCCAGTGCTGACAGGTCATTTCTCAGCGTTTCACCACGTTTCTCAAGTTCTGCGATTTGGCTTTCAGCCCGCTTTGCCCGTTCGCTCCATTGGGTGCGCTCCTGGGCTATCGCCTCAAGCCGTTTGCTGCGTACTGCCGCTTCGCGTTCCAGACCATCATGGGCTGCGCGTGCTTCAGTATAGGCAGCCCGCTGGACATCCACGCTTACGCGAAGGGCGCGAAGTTCATCTTCTGCGCCTGTTGTAACAGCTAGTGAGGATTTTTCCTTTTGAACCTCAGCCATTGAAGCGCGCGCCTCATTGATCTGGGCTTCGATGCGTTTGGCAGTTTCTTCCAGTACAGACGCCTGGCGCATCCGTTCCCCGGTTATCTTTTCGTGGTCGGACAGTGCCTTGCGGGCAATGTCAACCGCAGCCGTTGCTTCTCGCCATGTCTGACGATTGATGCGTTCGGCAAGTTCGGCCTGCTTGACCTGCTCGCGGGCTTCTTCCAGGTGGGCACGCGCTTTTTCTGTTGCCGCTGAGGCAATGGCGCTTTCTTCCTGCAAGCTGCCGAGCCGGTTGCGTTCTGCCAAGCGCTTGGCTGCGGCCGTGGGGGCATCTGCTGCTGCCGTATAGCCATCCCAGCGCCACAAGTCGCCATCTACTGAAACCAGACGTTGTCCTGGTTTCAGGTTGGGTTGAAGCCGCGCTCCATCCGCTTTTTCAACGACGCCTACGAGTTGCAATCGACGTGACAGGGCTGCTGGAGCCTTTACGAAATCGGACAGACGCTTGATGCCTGCGGACAATTGTGGCACGTCGTCCAGCTCCGGAAGCTGACGCCAGTGAACGGGCGCTGCCTCATCGGCAGGGGCATCAATATCATCGCCCAGTGCAGCTCCCAATGCAACTTCGTACCCAGCCGTAACCTTGAGCGCATCAATCAGGGGTGGCCATAGTTCATCATCCGCCACATGCAGCAACTTGGTCAGTGTGCGTACTTCTGTGGTCAGGCTTTCCGATTTGCGTCGGGCTTCATCATAGGCATTGTGAACTTCTGCCTGGGTAGCTCGAGCTGTGCGCAAGCTTGTTTCTGCAGCGGTAGCAGATGCTTCTGAGCTTTGTGCATGTAACACGGCAGCCTCAATGGAGCCGCCCAGATTTATTGCAGCTTCATCGCCGCCGGTTTCAGCAACGATACGGGCATGTTTCTCACGTGTGTTGGCAAGGTCTGCATCATCGCGTGATATCCTTGCTTCAAAGTCATTGATCTGTCGTGAAATGGCATTGTGACGGGCAACAAGTTCTGACAGGCGACCGTTAGCCTCGTCTGCCTTTGCCTGCGCATCGGCCAGCTTTTCCGCTTCACTTTGCAGTGTCTTTGCAGCTGCAGCTCTGGCAGCGCCATCATTTTCTGCAGCAGCTTCCAGTGTTTGTTGTTCTTGCGACAATCGCTTCATGACACCATCAGTGTCGCCCATCGTCTCTTTTTCGCGCGACATGTCCCGATTGCATTGCTCAATGCGGGCCTGAATATCAGCGCGCCGGTCAAGTGACTGCTTTTCTTCTCGCTCAAGACCTTCAAGCTCAAGCGTGATACGCTGCAAGACAGCCGCCCGCACCGTTTCGTTTTCACGCAGTTTGGGCAATGTTTCGGAGCTTGCATCACGCATACGGGTCATTTCCGACACCGCGCGCGTTTGCTCTGCCAATACCCGTGTCAGTTCAGACAGGTTCTTGTGTTCTGCCTCGACAGCGGCACAAGCATCTTTCCAGGCCAGATAAAGCCCTGCAGCTTCCAGTCGCCTGATCTCGGCTGAAAGTTCCTTGTATCGAACGGCCTGACGGGCTTGTCGTTTTAGATTGGCAAGCTGCGTTTCAAGCTGGGCCAGCACATCCTCCAGCCGCTCCAGATTGGTTTCTGCCGCTTTCAGCTTAAGTTCGGCTTCATGGCGCCTTGTGTGCAAACCCGTTATGCCGGCGGCCTCTTCGAGGATGCGCCGGCGCGCTTGTGGTTTGGATGAAATAATTTCGCCAATCTGCCCCTGGCGTACCAACGCAGGTGAGCGCGCCCCGGTGGACGCATCGGCAAACAGCAATTGCACATCGCGTGCGCGAACATCAGATCCATTGATTCGATAAGCAGATCCTGCATCGCGTTCAATGCGCCGTGAAATTTCAAGCTGGTCAAACTCGTTGAAGGCAGGGGGCGCATCACGATCAGAATTATCAAGCGTCAGCATGACCTCGGCCATGTTGCGTGATGGTCGGTTGTTGGTGCCGGAGAAAATGACATCTTCCATGCCGGATCCACGCATATTCTTGTATGAGCTTTCGCCCATAACCCAGCGCAGCGCCTCAAGCAGGTTGGACTTGCCGCACCCATTGGGTCCGACAACACCTGTCAGTCCGGGCCGGATTTCCAGCTCGGTCGGCTCAACAAATGATTTGAAGCCCGACAGCCGCAGCTTAGAGAACTTCATTTTACCAAACCCTCACCCCTGATAGCTGCCGGATCAGCGTTCCCTCTCCATACCCCATGGAAAATGGATTTTTGGCTGATCCAGCCTGATTCGTCTGCTAGAGGAAGGGTCTTTTGCCAAACTTGTCCCCAGCCTGTTCAGATTGGGAACGCAAGGTCAGGACGCAGACGCTGCCTCTTCGATTGCCTTTCGGAAGTCGGCTATTTCGCGCGCGCCCTCCATTTTCTTGCCGTTGATATAAAGCGTCGGCGTAGCATCTACCCCGAACTTTTCTGATCCGTCCTTGCGAATTTGCAAAATGCCCTTGGCAAGCTCTTCATTCTTCAGGCAGGTTTCAAAGTCCGCCTCACTCAATCCGGCCAGTTTGGCCATCTTGAGAAGTTCGGCTTTCGCGTTTTGCCCGGCCCAGGTGCGCTGCTGCTCATAAATCAGATCCAGCATGCCAAAATATTTGTCTTCGGGCACGCAACGAGCCACCATGAACCCGGCCAGCGCCAGATCGTCGAGGGGAAACTCACGGCTGATGAACAGCACTTTTCCAGTATCGATGAACTCTTTTTTCAGCTCCTGGAAAACACTGGTGTGAAAGGCAGCGCAATGTGGACAAGTAGCCGAAGCGTACTCCACGATCACGACCTTGGCATCTTTGGCACCAAGTGTCCTGTCACCTATTGCGGGCGCTGCATGCAGTTCGTCGGCAGTAAACGCAAAGGAGGCCACAGGCAGCATGGCTGAGGCAGTTGCTACCAGAGCTGATATGGCCAGGGTTTTCCCAAATGTGCGTCGAT
>JBAUGO010000409.1:0-10734 GCA_049679775.1 Anderseniella sp. | reverse complement strand
TTGCTGAACAGGGCTCTTGCATACCAACAGACTGGCAATCTTGATGCAGCCATCGCAGATTATTCCAGCGCCATTGAACTTGATGCGCTAGGGGCCAAGACACGCGCTGTCGCTCTCTATAATCGCGGTATTGCCAACTCAAGGCAAGGACGACAGGCATTGGCGGTTGAGGATTACACCAACGCGCTTTATCTCGATCCTTACCTTGCTGATGCTTTCTACAGTCGTGCCAATGCACTGCGCGAGACTGGCCAGCATGAATATGCGCTGATTGATTATGCTCGTGCCACCAAACTTGATTATGCCCACAAGCATCTCGCGTTTTATGGCAAGGCGCTGACCTTGGCCGAGATGGGTTATAATGATGAAGCTACTGCTGCTTTTTTCAAGGCGTACTCAATCAAACCTGACTTCATGCCGGCACGAGAAAAACTGTCTGCTTTGGGTTTGGACCTGCCGGAAAATCCGAGTGAAAAGCAATTGCAGTTGGCTCAATTGCCGAAGCAGGCTGTTGCCGCAGACGATATCGTAACGGGTTCAACCGACACACCTTCCTCTACCGAGACAAAGGTTGTGTTGCGTGAACCTGTGGCCCCACCAGCCAGCTTGCTGGACCAATACAATTCAGCGGCCGTAAAGACTCAGACTGCAAAAATCGCTGCTCCTGCCACTGTTGAAGCGCCAGCGCAATCGGTGACAGAAATCAAACTGGATGAACCGGAGAGTTTCACTGTTTCCAGTGTTGGCGATGTCCCTGTAATCGCAATGCCTGAAACTGCAACACCAGAAAAAGTTGCCAGCGAAAAGCCAGAAGTCAAGCCTGTGGTTGCGTCTGCTCCAGCCAGCAAGCCTGTCAAGAGCGAAACTGCATCGCTTGTTACTGAAAAGCTTCAAGGATGGACCGTTCAACTTGTATCCCAACGTGATGCAAAGATTGCCTGGGCCAACTGGGACAAGCTCAAGTCAAGGCATGGAGATCTTTTGTCCAATCGCTCGGCTGCCGTCATTCAGGCGGAAGTTGCGGGGCAGGGCATCTATTATCGCTTGAGAGTCCATCAGCTTGACAAGGCAGAGGCCAAAGACCTTTGCCGCAACCTGAAAAGCAAAGGCACTGGTTGCTTTGTTTCAAAGGCAGCAGGCTAGGACTGATCAGTCTTTCCAGATGGCCGCGTCACAATAAAGATTGCGACCAGACTCAATATACCGCCTGTCATCCAGATTGCGATGGCAGGCGCATTTGTTCCCAGTAACAGCCAGGCAAAACTGGCTGACATCATGACGAGCGCAAAGATCTTGGCTTTCAGCGGAATGGCTCTATCCCGCTCCCAGTCTCGCACATAAGGCCCAAGCACTTTATGGTTTATCAACCAGGAATGAACCTGTGGCGATGACCTGGCAAAACACGCCAGCGCCAGCAGCAGGAATGGCGTGGTGGGAACAAGGGGCAGAAAAATTCCGATGAAACCCAGGCCGACAAATACGAAGCCAAAGCCTTTCAATATTTGATGTTTGAGTGTTGGCTGGGACATCAATGCTTTAGTTCCTTGTTTCAGGAACTAGGTTGTAGCAGTCCTTGTTCAGGCGTGCTATGGCAAGGTATATAGAATGCCGATTAACCTGTCATCCTTGGCTATAATTCAGTGGTTACCAGTACAAAATGCTAGGCAAAATAAGAGCCTATTTCCTGACCGGTGTCGTGGTAGTCGCACCAATCGGAATCACCATATGGCTTGTGTGGTGGTTCGTCTCGCTGTTTGACAGTTGGCTCAAACCCTACATCCCACCTATATACAATCCTGACAATTATTTGCCGTTCACTTTGCCAGGTGTCGGGTTGGTGTTCGCGCTGATTGTTATCACGCTGATTGGCGCACTTGCCGCCAATCTGGTTGGCCGCACCCTAATCCGCATCGGTGAAAGTACACTTGACCGGATGCCCATCGTTCGCTCGGTATACAAGGGGGTCAAGCAGATATTTGAAACCGTGTTGTCATCCAATGCCAGCAATTTCACCTCTGTTGGACTGATTGGATATCCACGTAAAGGCGTCAATGTTGTCTGCTTCATCGCGCGGGAAATGGACTCAGCCGAGATTGGCCTCAAGCCCGGCACAGCCTACTACGCAGCTTTCATGCCCACCACGCCAAACCCCACGTCAGGCTTCCTGTTCTTTATCGAAAAAAGTGAAGTTACCATTCTGGACCTCACCGTTGAAGAAGCGGCAAAGCTGGTAATATCTGCCGGTCTGGTCACACCTGCCCAACTGGAAGAGGTCAATGCATCAGTTGCCAATGAGGTTGAAACGATCGGATCGCTGCTTAATAATCCGGAAAAACTATTGCGCACCGGAAAACCAGTTACGCGAAACCGCAAAAAACAACCAGCGGCAACCGTGAAGAAAACCAGCAAGAAATAATTCAGCGGTTCGACTTATCCCGCTGACAGCAGTTTGATTGCATCGTCTCTTTCAAACAAATACAGCAATACCCTCAGAGCATCAGCGCGCTTGCCTTCAAGGTCTGGATCGGTTTCCAGTATCAATCGCGCGTCGTCACGTGCTGCTTGCAACAGGTCCGCATGTTGTCCGAGATCAGCCAGTCGGAAGCTGGCAACACCTGACTGGCGTGTGCCAAGCACTTCCCCGGAGCCTCGTAATTTGAGATCCTGTTCTGCAATTATGAAACCATCTTCCGTTTCGCGCATGATTTTCAACCGAGATGCTGCGGTTTCTCCCAGGACACCATCATAGAGAAGGATACAGCTTGAGGCATCTGTGCCGCGACCGACACGACCGCGCAACTGATGCAATTGTGCAAGACCAAACCGTTCAGCGTTTTCAATCACCATGATGCTGGCTTCCGGAACATCAACCCCAACCTCTATTACGGTTGTGGACACGAGTATTGATATGTCGCCGGACTTGAAAGCAGCCATAACAGCATCCTTTTCAGGTCCCTTCATGCGGCCATGAACAAGACCAACCTTGTTTCCAAACCTTTTTTGCAGGATGGCGTGACGAGCTTCTGCAGCCGTGCTGTCAATAAAATCGCTTTCCTCTACCAATGGACACACCCAGTAAGCACGCTTTGACTGGCTGGTGGCACGTTCCAGCCCGTCAATGATCTGTCCCAGCTTGTCCATGGGGATAACCCGTGTCTCAATCGGTTTGCGGCCTGCCGGTTTCCCGATCAAGCGCGTCACATCCATATCCCCATAGGCAGTCAACGCCAGGGTGCGCGGGATTGGTGTTGCCGTCATCACCAGCAAGTCGCTTGCGCGTTGTGATTTTGATTGTAGTGCAAGCCTTTGATGAACACCAAAACGGTGTTGCTCATCAATGACGACCAGACCCAGATCAGAAAAGTTTACCCCATCCTGGAACAGTGCATGTGTGCCAATGAGAATATCAATATGACCGTTAGCCAGGTCTTCCAGAATTCGCTCGCGTGCAGGACCTTTGTCACGACCGGTCAGTACACACGCCCGAAGTCCGGCAGCTCGAGCAAGTGGCTCAATGCTGGCCAGATGTTGGCGCGCCAGAATATCCGTGGGTACCATCAAGGCACTTTGTGCACCAGCTTCCGCAGCTGTCACCATGGCCAGCAAGGCCACAATGGTTTTTCCAGCTCCCACATCACCTTGCAACAGGCGCAACATTCTGTTGCTGGAAGCCATGTCAGCCAGGATTTCAGAAATGGCTTGTTGCTGGCTGGTCGTCAGTGAATATGGCAAAACCTCTATGATTTTCTGGCGTGCTTGTCCTGTGCCTTTCAATTCACGGCCAGACTTGCGTTTCATCGATCGCCGCACAAGCGCCAGTGCTAGTTGATTTGCCAATAGTTCGTCATAGGCCAGGCGCTGGCGAGCTGGTGAGTGGGCTTCCATCACCTCGGTGTTGTCAGGCACATGTATTTCAGCCAATGCCTGTTGAAATGTAGGAAAGTGACGCGCTTTCATCCAGGCTGCATCTTGCCATTCTGGCAGTTCAGGCACTTCCGAAAGTGTCTGGCGGATAGCTTTACCCAAAATCTTGCCGGATATGTCGGCTGTCAACGGATAAACCGGTTCCAGCAATGGCATGTCAGCAAACTGGCTGGCAGTCATGACATGATCAGGGTGCACCAGTTGAGGCGTGCCGCCATACCATTCAATCCTGCCGGAAATGAAGCGTGTTTCACCTTCAGGCAACATGCGTTCCAGATAGGGACCATGTGAGTGGAAATAGACCAGTGACAATGATCCTGTCTCGTCGAAAACATCCACACGATAAGGGATGCGCTTGTTGTAGCGAGGAGGGGGCTTGTGCTGGCCAATACGGGCTTCAATCGTAATGATGCCGCTTTGTGGTAGTTCGTTGATCCTGGGCCTGTTCCGTCGATCTATGACACCAACTGGCAAGTGAAACAATAAATCCACGAGCCTTGCTGGCAAATTGCTGGCGCCCGGGTCACCAGATTGCGGTCTCACAAGCCCTGCGAGCGTTTTCTCAACCTTTGCACCAATGCCTTTCAGGGCACTTGCGCTTGCAAAAAATCTGTTGAGGAGTTCTGGTCGCATGATTAATCAGTGGCACTCATTTATTTTTGATGTGTGTAGAGATCTTGTGTGGTTGCGTTTCTGCCAAGGTTCTCTCATAAACCGTCATTGAACAAACCGCAAACTTGCGAAAGTCGGTAGTATACCATCCCGTGTCTCTTTCTGATGAAAACCGCCGAAAGCGAATAGTGTTCCGCTCAATGCACCGTGGTATCCGCGAAATGGATATTGTCATAGGCACATTTGTGCGGGGTTTCATTGATAGCGCAACCTCAGCCGATATGGACGAACTGGAACGCATTCTTGAAATCCCGGATCAGGATTTACTTGCATGGCTCACCGGAGCGCAGCCTGTGCCTGAAAGTGAAACCTCACCACTACTTCAGGAAATTCTTGCAAGCCGTTTTGATCAAACATTTTTCGGATCATCACAGTGAACCTTTCTGCGTTGAAAACTGCCGTGCAATCGCCTGGTGCTGTTATTGTTTCAGGCGCACCGGAAGGTCTTGATGCACGCGTGGTTGCAGAGTTGCTGCAACTTGCTTCCGGTCATTTGCTTGTCCACGTCGCGCGCGATGATCAACGCGCAGCAGCCTTTTCCGAGGCAATCAACTTCTTTGCTCCAGATGTTGAGCTCATCCAGTTGCCGGCCTGGGATTGTCTTCCCTATGACCGCGTGTCACCGGTTGCAGATATACTTGCCAGACGGATGAGCGCTTTGACGCGACTTGCTGCAGGCGGGTTCACAAAGCCGACCATTGTGGTCACAACGGCAAATGCAGTCGTCCAGAAAGTACCACCGCGTTCAATCATACAATCTGCCAGCTTTTCTGCCGCGCCGGGAAACCGTGTCAATGTAGATCAGCTACAGAAATACCTGGCCGTAAACGGTTTTTCGCGCACTGGCACTGTTGTCGATCCTGGAGATTTTGCCATTCGTGGTGGCATCATCGACATTTTTCCAGCCGGGACGCAGGAGCCGGTCCGGCTTGATTTCTTTGGTGACACGCTTGAATCCATCCGCAGCTTCGATCCGCAATCACAGCGTACCACGGGCCAGTTGCATGGTCTCAAACTGGAAGCGGCCAGTGAAATTGTCCTTAATGATGAAACCATTTCACGGTTCCGCACCGCCTATACATCACTGTTTGCCGGCAGCGGCTTGAGTGATCCTGTCTATGAAGCTGTCTCTGCAGGGCGTCGCTATCAAGGTGTGGAACACTGGTTGCCGCTGTTTTATGACAAGCTCGATACCGTGCTGGATTATGCTGGCAATTGTGTCATTACGCTCGATCATCTGGCAGAAGAAGCCATCGCAGCGCGTATTACCCAGATTGCGGAATATTATGATGCGCGCGTGGAAGCCCTGAACAAGGACAGTTTTGGTGCACCCGTCTACAAACCAGTTCCGGCAGACCGCATGTTCCTATCCGGTGAAGGATGGAGTGATCAGCTTGCCGGCTACAGCGTTGTAGCCCTGACCCCGTTTGAAGCCCCCGAAAGCGGCCAGAAGCGCGTGATCAGCGCAGGTGGTCGCCAGGGTCGCAGTTTTGCAGCCGAGCGTGCGGAGCAGGGCCGCAATGTCTATGATGCACTGGTCGCTCATGTTGCAACTCAACAGAAGTCCGGCAAGCGGGTCGTGATAGCTGCCTGGACAGAAGGCTCGCGGGATCGCCTGTCGGGCATTTTGAAAGATCACAATCTTTCTCTTCTGGTGAATGCCCGTGACGGTGTTGAAGCCTTGAAACGCAGCCGCGATATGGTTTCGATTGTCATACTGGGGCTGGAAGCCGGTTTTGAGACCGACGATCTGGCCGTCATTGCGGAGCAGGACATTCTGGGTGACAGGCTGGTCCGGCGCTCCAAGCGCCAGCGCAAGGCCAGTGAGTTCATAGCTGAACTGGCGTCCTTGAACCCTGGTGATCTGGTGGTTCATGTCGATCACGGCATTGGACGTTTTGAGGGATTGAAGGTCATTGAGGTTCAAGGTGCCCCGCATGACTGTTTGTTCCTGCAATACCATGGCACTGATCGCTTGTTTTTGCCGGTTGAAAACATTGACCTTCTTTCGCGCTATGGCTCAGACGAGGCCGGGGTTAACCTGGACAAGCTGGGTGGTGTTGCCTGGCAGGCCCGCAAAGCCAGACTGAAAGAGCGCGTTCGCGAAATTGCCAGCCAATTGATCAAGACTGCTGCCCAGCGCGAATTGCGTGATGGCGACATCCTGACCTTGCCTGACGGGTTGTATGATGAGTTTGCCTCCCGCTTCCCTTATGAGGAAACAGAAGATCAGTTGAGCGCTATTGATGCGGTTATGGCTGATCTTGCCCGCGGTCGCCCCATGGACCGGCTCATCTGCGGCGATGTAGGCTTTGGCAAGACGGAAGTGGCCCTTCGCTCCGCCTTCATAGCGGTCATGGCTGGAAAGCAGGTGGCCGTTGTTGTTCCCACAACCTTGCTTGCTCGTCAGCATTACGCAACCTTTGTCGAGCGCTTCAAGGGACTTCCTGTCAATATCCGGCAGGCTTCAAGACTTGTTGCGCGCAAGGACATCAACGAGGCCAAAAAGGGCATCACTGACGGCACCGTGGACATCATGATCGGTACCCATGCGCTCCTGGCTGATGATGTCAAGTTTCGGGATCTGGGCTTGCTGATCATCGACGAAGAGCAACACTTTGGTGTGAAACACAAGGAAAAGCTCAAGGAAATGCGCGCTGACGTGCATGTTCTGACGCTCACTGCCACACCCATCCCGCGCACCTTGCAACTTGCCTTGTCAGGCGTGCGGGAGTTGTCACTCATCACAACACCGCCCTTGGATCGGCTGGCTGTACGCACCTATATCTCGCCCTTTGATCCAGTCATCATTCGTGAAACCCTTTTGCGAGAACTGTATCGCGGCGGGCAGAGTTTTTATGTTTGCCCGCGCATTTCCGATCTGTCTGTCGTGGCGGATTTTCTTCGTGAACATGTGCCTGAGGTAAAGGTAGCCGTTGCCAATGGCCGCCTGGCACCAACGGAACTCGAAGATATCATGAACGGGTTTTATGATCGCAAGTACGACGTTCTGCTGGCAACCACGATCATTGAATCTGGCCTTGATATACCAACCGCCAATACCTTGATCGTGCACCGTGCTGACATGTTTGGCCTTGCCCAGCTCTACCAGATCAGGGGCAGGGTGGGACGATCCAAACAGCGTGCCTATGCCTTGTTTACTGTACCGTCCAACAAGACACTCACTGCACCTGCCGAAAAACGTCTCAAGGTCTTGCAATCACTAGACACGCTGGGAGCAGGGTTTTCACTTGCCAGTCATGACCTGGACATTCGCGGTGGTGGCAACCTGCTTGGTGAGGAACAGTCAGGCCACATCAAGGAAGTGGGCTTTGAACTGTACCAGCACTTGCTGGAAGAGGCGGTCGCTTCCTTGCGGTCTGGTGAGCTGGAAGTTGAAACCTCCGGTCAGTGGTCGCCACAGATCAATGTTGGCACGTCTGTTCTTTTGCCGGAAGAATTCATCCCGGACCTACAGGTTCGCCTGGGTATTTACCGTCGCATGGCCGACCTGCCAACACAGGAAGACCTGGATGGCTTTGCAGCAGAGTTACAGGACCGATTTGGTCGCCTGCCGGAAGAGGTTGTGCACCTGATTGATATTGTTGCGTTGAAGCTAATGTGCCGGACAGCAAATGTGGCCAGCCTGGATGCAGGGCCCAAGGGAGCGGTATTCACATTCAGGGAGGGTAAATTCCCCAATCCTGATGCGTTGGTGCAGTGGATTTCAGATCAGGGCAGTCGAGCCAAGATCAGGCCGGATATGAAATTGGTGATCATCCGCACCTGGGATACACCTTCGGAGCGTTTGACTGGCACGCGTCAATTGATGCAGACATTGGTTAAGCTGGCAGCTGAGACATAATTCCAACCGTCTGACATCGATCGTGTCCCAAGCCTTCTGACAAATGTACCCAAGTCAATGCAAGGCGATTGGACCGAAAAAATTAGACTCCATTACGTTTGTTCGTCTGTGCAGGAGTGCACATACCAACCCGTATACTTAAGGACAGTTTGATGCCTTCTCGACATATTTAGAAAGGGTTCTTTTCATGAAGACATCCAAACTTGTTGCCTCCATGGTCGTGGCTGGTTCATTTCTGTTTGGCCAAGGGGTGACAGCGGCTGTAGCTGCTGATGAACCGGTGGTTGAAGTCAACTGTATCTGCAAGGAAAAAGGTGGCAAGCGATACTCGGGGCATATCCATGTGACCGACAGCAATCGTGATGCAGTGGCCCAGTCGATCCGTGACGGCCACTGGGAACTTGGAGTGACCGTGCTTCTGAGAAGCGTTAATTGCAGCGAAGAGGCGTCTAAGGCGGTCATGCTGTTTGCGTTCTGCAAGCCGGAGGATCAGTTCAACGGGGAACTCAAATTGAAGATCAAATCGACTGGTGGTATCCCACGGCTGGAGGATGACAAGCTGAATGAGGCAAAGTGGCCTAAGGCGAGGTCAATCACCGTCGGCGGTGAACCTGCAAAGTGAGGATTGCCGTCAGGCATTGCCTGCAGGTGCTGCACGTTCCCTGGCAACTTCGGCTATGGCTTGCGCGATTGCTTCGGGCTCTCGCGCTCCCATAACCGCATAGCGTTGACCCACAATGAATGCGGGAACGCCCGTTACCCCGATTTGATGGGCGTGGGCAATTTCAGCTTCGGTTTCCTGCTTGTCGGCATCGCCAGCGAGCAACCGTTCAACAATGGCCTTTTCCATGCCTGCCGCAATCGCGGCATCCAGCAAAACCGACTTGTCTGTCAGGTTGGCTCCTTCAATAAAGTAAAGCTGGAAAAGGCGCTCTACCACCGCGTCCTGGACACCTTCCGCCAGTGCCCACCTGATCAGTCGATGCGCATTCAAGGTGTTTGGTGACACCTTGATATCCTCAAACTGGAAAGGGATTTCTTCAGCCTTACCTGCCGCCCGCACGGGCTCATACACATTTGCAGCCTGTTCAGCCGAGCCAAACTTGTTGGTCAGGTATGTCTGCCGGTCCATACCGGTTTCAGGGATTGTGTGATCAAGTTGAAATGGCCTCCAACGCACGTTCACCTTGATGTCAGGCACCATTGCAATGGCCTTTTCCAACCTGCGCTTACCGATATAGCACCATGGGCACATGACATCTGAAATCACGTCGATCTCGATTACGCTCGGGTCATCAGGGGTCATTCGCGTGATCCTTGGTTACATTCAACAGTGTTGCCAGCGCCCTGCGAACGATCTTGCCATTTGGGGTGCGCGTCAGCTCATTCACAAAAAACACCTGCTTTGGAACCTTGTAACGCGCCAATGTGCCAGATGCAAAATCGATCAAGTCTGCTGATGTCACTTTTTCGTATTCATGCAGCACGACGAAGGCTGAAACCAATTTCATGCCGGGATTGATTTCAACCTCGGTTACACCTGCCTGTGCCACGGCAGGGTGGCGCATCAGTGCTGTTTCGACTTCCAGCGGTGATATGCGATACCCGAATGATGTCATGACATCATCATTACGGCCTTCATACCAGAAATAGCCATCATCGTCGAAATGGCCCAGATCACCACCTACGAACCAATCGCCCCGGGTGACAGCCTCGTCTTCGTCTGGGCGGTTCCAGTACCCCAGCATCATGCCGGGATCAGAGCGATGCACTGCCAATAATCCAGTTTCACCTGCCTGCAACGGCTCATCTCCACCAGCCACAGGCAGGATCGCGATGGAGCGGCCTTGTTGCGCTTTGCCAGGACTGCCTGCACGGATCGGAACAGTTGGTGAGCTTGAGATATAGGTTGATATTTCGCTCATGCCCAATGCTTCATATATTGGCAGTCCTGTTATGTCCTGCCACTCCTTCATCAGATCTGGGAATATCGCTTCGCCAGCCGTCAGAACATGGCGCAATGAGCTTACCTTGTCAGGAGAGAGGCCACCATTGGAGAGCATTTGTCGGTATAGGGCTGGCACTGCTGCCATGATTGTCGGTTTCAGGTCTTCTATCAGCTTGAGCCAGATACCGCGATCACGGGGCCCAGTATAGACAATTGAGCTTGCCCCATTGGCCCAAGGGTCAAACAATCCGGTACCGAGTGTATATGTCCAGTTGAAGGCGCCTGTGTGCAGCAAGACATCATCTTGTGTCATGCCATACCAGCC
>JBAUGO010000408.1:0-1854 GCA_049679775.1 Anderseniella sp. | reverse complement strand
GTTGTTTGGTGCTCCCATGGCCGATCTGCAAATGGTGCAGGGTCACGTTGCCGATATGGCGCTCGACGTGGATGCCAGCGCACTGCTGGTCTATCGCGCTGCCTGGACCAAGGACTCAGGCGCGGCGCGTGTTACACGCGAGGCGGCAATGGCGAAGCTGCATGCGACCGAAACGGCGCAAGCGGTGATTGACAAGGCCGTGCAACTGCATGGTGGCGATGGTGTGCGCTCTGGCCACATCGTTGAAAGCCTTTACCGCGAGATTCGCGCACTGCGCATCTATGAGGGGGCATCAGATGTGCAGAAAGTGGTGATTGCCCGTCACATGTTGTCAGGAGATTGAGGACCATGAACCTGTTGCCCAGTGCTCATTCAGACACCTTCGCGCGAGACAACCTGCCCCCGTTCAACCAATGGCCGGAACTGCTGCTGGACGGGTTCGACTATCCTGACAGGCTCAATGCCGCCGTTGAACTGACCGACCGCATGGTGGCGCAAGGCTTCGGTGATCATGAAGCGCTGATCGGCAATGGTCGGCGTCGCACCTACAAGGAGCTCGCTGACTGGACGAACCGCCTTGCGCATGCACTGGTCGAGGACTATGGCGTAAAGCCCGGCAACCGTGTGCTGATCCGTTCTGCCAACAACCCCGCCATGGTGGCATGCTGGCTGGCAGCAACCAAGGCGGGCGCGGTGGTGGTCAACACCATGCCAATGCTGCGGGCCGGTGAGTTGAAGGTTATTGTCGACAAGGCAGAAGTGTCCCTGGCCCTGTGCGATACGCGGATGATGGATGAGATCGTGGCAAGTGCAAAGGACTCGAAATACCTCAAGAAGGTAATCGGCTTCGACGGCACGGCCAACCATGATGCCGAGCTTGACCGCGTGGCGCTTGGCAAGTCGGTGCGGTTCTCGGCTGTTGAAACCAGCCAGGACGACGTTGCGCTGCTGGGTTTCACGTCCGGTACTACGGGCGAACCCAAAGCGACAATGCATTTCCATCGCGATCTCATGATCATCGCCGACGGGTATGCCAGGGAGGTTCTGGGTGTAACTCCTGACGACATCTTTGTCGGCTCGCCTCCGCTGGCCTTCACCTTTGGTCTCGGTGGACTGGCGGTGTTCCCGCTTCGCTTCGGTGCCACAGCTACCTTGCTTGAAACAGCCTCACCCCCGAACATGATCGAGATCATCGAGACTTACAAGGCAACCATCTGCTTTACAGCTCCAACCGCCTATCGCGCCATGCTGCGGGCGATGGATGAAGGCGCTGACCTGTCGTCCCTTCGTGTTGCAGTATCGGCAGGTGAAACATTGCCCAGTCCGGTGTTCGAGGAATGGAAAGTTAAAACGGGCAAGGAAATGCTCGACGGTATTGGCTCGACCGAGCTGCTGCACATTTTCATTTCCAACCGCTTTGGCGCAGCTGGCCCTGCACAGACCGGCACAGCGGTAACCGGGTACAGAGCCATCGTGGTAGATGACAACATGAACGAAGTGCCGCGAGGCACAGTTGGGAAGCTGGCAATCAAGGGGCCAACCGGTTGCCGCTACCTGAACGACAATCGTCAGGCAAACTATGTGCGTGACGGCTGGAACCTGACCGGAGACAGTTTTATCCAGGACGAAGATGGAATGTTCCATTTCGCCGCCCGCTCCGACGACATGATCATATCGGCCGGCTACAACATCGCAGGACCCGAAGTAGAAGCTGCACTACTCACCCATGAGCACGTTGTGGAGTGCGCGGTTATCGGGGTGGCAGATAATGATCGCGGCCAGATCGTGCAGGCGCATGTGGTGCTGGCCGAAGGTATCGAGGGTGATGCGGCTTGCATCAAGCAACTGCAGGAC
>JBAUGO010000407.1:0-1909 GCA_049679775.1 Anderseniella sp. | reverse complement strand
GTGCTGTGCTGTTTTCCAGCTTTGGCGGCATGATACCTGGTTCCTTGTTTGCAGGTGTTGCCCGTCACGCACCAAGCAGGGCGCATGTATCAACCGTCAATGGCCTGATGCTGCAAGGTGTTGCCATTGGCCAGCTCATAGGCCCGGCTGTCACCACATGGCTGGTCACCCATGGCGATGGTTCATGGGGCGTCTCATTGTATTACCTTTTGCCAATGTCCGCGCTTACAGCTCTGGCTGGACTGGCATTGGGCCGGCTTGAAACACGTCAGCCGTGAGCGGCAAAATAGCTCTCAAGCAGAGGCAGAATGTCATCGAAATGATCAACCACATGATCCGGCTCAAACGCTGACACATGCGTATCGGTGTATCCGAAGCTGACCGCCACCACAGGCACCGAGGCAGCCTGTGCGGTGCGGATGTCGGTTGCGCTGTCCCCAATCATTATCGCATGTGAACGCGCCGACCCTGCCGCCTTGATGGCTGCATCCAATGGTCTGGGGTCAGGTTTTGCCACTCCTGTCGTATCCGGCCCGATAATGGCTGAAAAGTAATGATCCAGACCCAACTCGCCAATCAGCTTCACAGACATCCGTTCGAGCTTGTTTGTGCACACTGACATGCCGATGTCTCTGCCTTTCAATTCATCAAGCAGCGCGACAACACCGGGATAAGGCTTCGACAGATCGGCTATATTGGCGCTGTAATAATCAATGAACTGACGGAACATGATATCAACCATGTCCGCACGAACAGGCTCGCCGGTGCGTTCAAAGCCACGTTCAATGAGCTTTTTCGCCCCCATACCAACCATTTCATGAATATCATCCAGGGAGACTTCACGCCGACCGTTAGCCTTCAGCACATGATTTGTGGCACGCCACAGGTCTGGTGCTGTGTTGACCAGCGTTCCATCCAGATCAAAAATGACGGCACTTCTCATGGCATGTCCTTGTGTGAATTGATGTGATTACGGTATGCACTGGTGTCAAACCTGATGCAACCTGATCTGCCTTGGAGTGCTGCACAAGCCGTGCTACACCGCCTTATCAATATTATATGTGAGGAGACTACAGCCATGGACGCAATCAAGACGCAGGCTCTCAAGAGCATTCTGAAGGATAAATCCCTGCTCAAGGAGCAGTGCTATATAGACGGCAAATGGGTTGGCAGTGATGACACGATTGAAGTCACCAACCCTGCATCGGGCGATGTCATCGCCTCTGTGCCGAAGCTTGGCACCAAGGAGACCAGGCAGGCCATTGTGGCGGCTGAGAAAGCCATGAAGGGTTGGGCGGCCAGAACCGCCAAGGAACGCGCCAATATCTTGCGCAAATGGTACAACCTGATGATGGAAAACCAGGAAGACCTGGCCCAGATCATGACCGCCGAACAGGGCAAGCCTCTGCTCGAGTCGCGCGGTGAAATTGCTTATGGCGCCTCGTTCATCGAGTTCTTCGCCGAAGAAGCAAAGCGCATCTACGGTGAAACAATCCCGAGCCACAAGGCAGACGCGCGTATTGTGGTCATCCGCCAGCCCGTTGGTGTGGTTGGTGCCATCACGCCCTGGAATTTCCCGAATGCCATGATCACCCGCAAGGCAGGCCCTGCACTGGGTGTTGGCTGCACAATCGTTATCAAACCGGCTTCCGAGACACCACTGTCAGCCCTGGCACTGTGCGAATTGGCTGAGCGCGCTGGAATCCCTGCAGGCGTCATAAATGTCGTTACTGGAAAGGCGTCCGAAATCGGCAGCGAACTGACTTCCAATCCGATCATCAAGATGCTGACGTTCACCGGTTCCACTGAAATCGGCAAGGTGCTGATGAAGCAGTGTGCTGATACAGTCAAAAAGGTTGGCATGGAATTGGGTGGCAATGCCCCGTTCATCGTGTTCGACGATGCCGAC
>JBAUGO010000406.1:0-1953 GCA_049679775.1 Anderseniella sp. | reverse complement strand
GCTGTAATTCGTGCTTCGGAAGAAGCTCGTCAGGTGATGCTGGAGGCGGCGGCAGAAGAACTGGAGGTCGATGCGGGAGACCTCATGACCGACGGCAAGGGTAATATCCACGTCAAAGGTGCGCCATCACGCTCAATTACAACGATGGCTGCTGCACAAGCAGCACAGTTCAAGCAGGGCCGTACCATCGCCGGCCGGGGTATCTTCCTGGTGCCTCTGTCAGCCGTTGACCCAGAAACCGGTGAGATGTCTCCGGTGACCACGTTTGCACATGCTGCAATGCTGGTGACGGTTGAAGTGGATGACGAGACCGGAGAAGTAACTGTAACCGATATGCAATCAGCCTATGAGGTGGGTCGTGCGTTGAACCCCAAGCTTGTAGAACAACAGCTGCGCGGTGGAGCCTGGATGGGAATGAGCCATGCGGCTTGGGAGACTACCGAGCCATATTATCCGTCACGCGAGCACATGCCGGAGGATTTTAACACCTATCTTATGCCTGGCCCTGGCGACCTGGCTCCACACCATATCAGTATACTCGAACGTCCCGCTGAGGATGGCCCCTATGGCGGCAAGGGGCCGGGGGAGATGTGCGCCAACCCGGTTCTACCGGCAGTGGTCAACGCAGTTTACGACGCCGTTGGTGTGCGCATCGACGAGTTGCCGGTGACACCGGAGAAGGTTCTGCGCGGCTTACGGGCACTTGGTGGCGCCAAGCCAAGACAGGTGCTCTGATGTCCATCCGGCGCGATATACAAGGCATCGACGGGCCAGAGCGGTTGGTCGAGCTTTTAAGTGATGCCCAGTATATTGCAGACGATGGGATATCCACTGCCGCCTACCTGTCGTTGGCGCTTGGCAAGCCCCTGCTGCTTGAAGGTGCGCCGGGGGTCGGCAAGACCGAGGCAGCCAAGGCTTTGGCTTCCGTTCTAGGGCGTGAGCTGGTCAGGCTTCAATGCTTTGAGGGCATTGACGCCGCTACCGCGATGTACGAGTGGAACTTCCCCCGCCAGATGTTGACGATCCGCCAGTCAGGCGAGGAGTACGTAAATCTCTATAGCGATCAGTTCCTGATTGAGCGACCCATCCTTCAGGTTCTGAATGCACCACTCGAGCGGGTCTTGCTGATCGATGAAATCGATCGTGCGGATCACGAGTTTGAGGCATTCCTTCTGGAGTTTCTTTCTGATTTCACAGTATCTATCCCCGAACGCGGTACTGTTCGGGCTGTTGAACCGCCGGTGGTTATTCTGACTTCGAACCGGACGCGGGAGCTGCATGAGGCATTGCGGCGGCGTTGCATTTATCACTGGATCGGTTATCCGGACCCTGATCTCGAAGCCCGAATCGTGATGATGCGCGCCTCGACAGTCGCTCACGATACAGCAGCCCGCGTCGTGCGTGCGGTGGGTGCACTGCGCGCTGAACCATTGGCAAAACCACCCGGTGTTGCCGAGACTGTGGAATGGGCTCAGGCTGCTACGCTTCTGCACGAAGGTGGTGCACCTTGGCCGAGTGCGTTTGCTCGCGCCGTGGGCGTCGTGCTGAAGGATCAAGACGATCTTGATTATATCGCCCCACGACTCGACATGATCCTTGCGGAGAGTGCAGCATGACCCCACGCGCTCTAGACCCCTTTCTTGAATTTCCCCAGGCGCTACGGGCAGCTGGTTTTCCCGCATCGCCTGACCGGACGGTGACCATGATAGCGGCAGTAGGCCTGCTTGGTCCGCGCGGGATAGATGATGTCCGCCGAGCTGCACATGCGGTCTACGGTCCTGGCCCTGATCGACAGTTGATGTTCAACACCGTGTTTGACTTGGTGTTCCTTGGGCGCAACATCGCAGCACCAGTGCCAGGTGAACCGGAGGAGTTGCCGGAAAGCTTTGACGCGGGGGGCTTCGAGGAGTTGCCCGTGCCCGATGACGAAGACCCATCTGGTGGTGAGGCGAC
>JBAUGO010000405.1:0-2470 GCA_049679775.1 Anderseniella sp. | reverse complement strand
CA
This sequence comes from Anderseniella sp., assembly GCA_049679775.1. Lineage (GTDB taxonomy): Bacteria > Pseudomonadota > Alphaproteobacteria > Rhizobiales > Aestuariivirgaceae > Anderseniella. The sequence continues at coordinate 2,468 of JBAUGO010000405.1, read as the reverse complement.
GCCCGACTGTGCCATCGGCATTTACGGTCAGTGAAACGGATGTTTCGCCACCAAAGTTGAACCAGAACCCACAGGCAACGCCTCGGCCCTGATTCTTCTTCAGCTTTGCCTTGTAGTGCGGGTGTGCCTTGGCTGCTTCAAGTGTGGCCTTGAGACCGATCACTTCATAGTTCGGCCCGTAAGAGGCTCTTGAACCGTCGGTCGAACAATTTTTCAACCGGACATCAAGCGGATCAAGATTGAGTTTCTTGCACAGCTCGTCGACAACACTTTCTACGGCATATGCTGCCATGGGAGCGCCTGGTGCGCGATAGGCTGCCTGTTTTGGCCGGTTGGTGATTACGTCATATCCAACGGCACGAACATGCTTGAGGTCATAACAGGCAAAGGCTGCCATTGCACCATAAGGCACGGCGGAACCCGGAAATGCCCCGCCTTGATAACGTAGCGTTGCATCACCAGCTGTAATGGTGCCGTCCTTTTTCATGCCGATCTTGACATCAATGGAGCTGGAAGAGGTTGGTCCGGAGGCGCGCAGCACTTCCGAGCGGCTCATCACAACCTTGACCGGACGGTTTGACTTCAGTGACAGCGCAAGTGCGACAGGCTCGATGAAAACAGTGGTCTTGCCACCAAATCCACCACCGATTTCCGAGGCGGTTACCCTGAGTGCTGAAGCATCCATTCCCAACAGGCCAGCGCACACATTGCGCACCATGAAATGACCTTGTGTGCAGCACCAGATGTCGCCGCGCTTGTCGGCGCCCATGGAGGCAAGGCAGGCATGAGGTTCGATATATCCTTGATGGGTCGCTTCGGTTTTGAAGGTGTGCTCAACGATGAGGTCTGCCTCCTTGAAGCCCTTTTCCACATCACCATGACCAAACTCGAAACGTTCTGCCACGTTGGAGGGTTTCTTTGGTTTGCTGGCCAGTCCGGAAGTGAACAGTTTGTTGTTGATGATCGGTGCACCTGGCTTCATCGCCTCATCGACATCGGTCACATGTGGCAGAACCTCATAATCAACCTTGATGAGTTTCAGTGCCTGCTTTGCCGCTGCCCTGCTTGTGGCGGCAACGGCTGCAACGGCATGACCATCATACAAAGCCTTTTCCCGTGCCATGACGTTTTCGCGAATGTCGAGCAGATCGTCCGCGCAAGGGCCGAAGTCCTTGGCCGTAACAATGGCATGAACACCGTTGACGGCTTCGGCCTTTGACGTGTCAATTTTTTTGATTTTTGCATGCGCGTGTGGTGAGCGCAGGATTAGTCCCCACAGCATGCCGGGGGCTGTCATGTCTGCGCCAAAGCGCGCCTTGCCGGTTACCTTGTCGATACCGTCCGGGCGCGGTGTGCGTGTGCCGACGATATCAAACTGACGCTTGAGAGCGGTTTTGCCAGGTTGAAAATTCATGCTGTCACCTTGCCTTTCTTGGCTGACTTGCCGGATTTTGAGGGTTTGCGCATGTCCTTTGCGGTGTCCATGATGGCGCGTACAATCTTGTCGTAACCGGTGCAACGGCACAGGTTGCCGGCAATCCAGTAGCGCACTTCCTCTTCGGTCGGATTGTCATTGCGCTCCAGCAGTGATTTGGCCGCGATCAGCAGGCCTGGCGTACAGATGCCACATTGCAATGCTGCATGATCCAGAAACTTCTGTTGCAACGGATGCAAGGTCTGGCCGTCAGCCATGCCCTCGATTGTTTCAATCTCACAGCCTTCAGCCTCAGCTCCCAACATCAGGCAGGAGCAAACAAGTCGGCCATCAACAATGACCGAACAGGCCCCGCAATCGCCTGTGCCGCAGCCTTCTTTCGAGCCGGTAAGGCCGAGTCGGTCGCGCAGAACATCAAGCAAGGTCTCATCTGCTTCGCAGGAGAACTCAGTATCATCACCATTGATGGAGGTGGAAACCTGGATTTGAAACATCAGCTTTTTCCCTTTGCACGGTTGAGTGCGATAATTGCGGCGCGGCGTGCCAGTACGCCTGCGACATGTATTCTGAATTCCTTGGTGCCACGCTTGTCGCTGATCGGCTGAGCAGCCTTTGAACAGGCCAGCGCCATGGCATCGAGGGCTGCGTCATCAACCTTCGTGCCAATCAGCGCCTTGGCAGCTTTTGCAACCAGCAGAACCGTTGGTGCAACTGCCCCCAGCGCCACGCGGGCATGAGTGCAAACGCCCTTGGCGTCAAGGCTCAGGCATACTGCTGCTCCAACAACGGCAATGTCCATTTCCGTGCGCGGTATGAAGCGCAAATAGGCATCACCTGTGCGCGCCGGTTTGCCGGGGACCAGAATGGCTTCGATCAGTTCACCCTTTTTCAGGACTGTCTTGCCTGGAGCCGTGCAAATCTTTTCAACAGCTACCTTGCGGGTGCCCTTTGGTCCCCTGATGAGGGCCTTTGCAGCAACGCCAACCCTGGCGGGAACGCTGTCTGCAGCAGGAGATGCATTGCACAGGTTTCC
>JBAUGO010000404.1:0-12382 GCA_049679775.1 Anderseniella sp. | reverse complement strand
CTCTTGTGGGGGGCAGATTGCGCTATCGGGGCTTCGCAACAGAGGGGTCTCTGGTGAGGTATATTACTGGCGGAGTGCTTATGGGATTTGGTGGTGTGACAGCTTTGGGATGCTCGGTAGGTCAGGCGCTAACAGGCGTGAGCAGCGCATCAATTTCTTCGGTGATCGCAGTTTTGGGCATTGCTGCAGGAGGCTACAGCGCGATGTTGTGGCAAGCTCGCGTGGAAAACAGTTCCCTGGGGTCTCGTTTGTTCCCCGCCGAGTAGCCCGTAATTTTACGTTTGATGACTGGAAACACCCGGTTTTTTCCCGGATGTTTCCTGATTATCGCGAGAATGATCAGCTGAACATGTCAGTCGTGATGGATGTGTACCAAGCCTCTGATTCTTCGTATGTGGCCTTTCTTAAAGCGGCGTCTTCACCCGTCTTGGACACGAAGGTATCGACTGCTTCAATCTTGTCTGCACCAGCCTTGTAGCTTGCCCCGACCTTCACACCATTGTTGGTGTCAATCAGGCTCCAGCACGTATTGGCATAGCGAGCTGGAAAGACCTTTGAGTCGGTGAGCGAACCAAGAATGGAGTTAGCAGCAACCTTGGCTTGCGAGTTGGCCGAGAATGCTGACTTCGGCATAGCAGAGGCAACGGATGCATCTCCCAACACATAAATGTTACTGTCAGCCTTCGATGCCATTGAAGCAGGATCAATTGGTGCCCAGTCTCCCTCGGTTACACCTGCAGCCATGGCGATGGATCCTGCCTTCTGGCCGGGGATGACTGTTGCCACGTCTGCCTTGAATGTATCGAGGTCAGTTACGATTTCCATCGTTTCCGGATTTACACTCTTGATACCGCCATGCACATCCGGCCCGAACCATTCAACCATGCCGCCATAGTTTTGCTGCCAGCCTTCCTGGAACAAACCCTGCTTAGAAAATTTTTCCTTGGGATCAAGGATGATGATCTTTGCAGTTGGATTCTTTTGCTTGAGAATGTGCGCAACCATGGAAATACGCTCATAAGGTCCAGGAGGGCAACGGTAAGGATTTGGTGGTGCCACCATCACGAAGGTTCCGCCTTCCTTCATGGCCTCAACCTGGGCCTTGAGCAGTTGAACCTGCGTCCCTGACTTCCAGGCATGTGGCATGCGGGTCTGGGCTTCGACGGAATAGCCCGGTACGGTTTCATATTTCATGTCGATACCTGGCGACAGCACAAGCTTGTCATAAGACACAGATGCGCCTGAAGCGAGCATGACTTTCCTGGCCGTGGCATCAACTGAGGATGCCCAATCGTGAATGACGTTGATACCATGATTGGAGGCCAGGGCCTGATAGCCGTGACCGATGCTTTCATAGTCACGTAAACCACCCAGATACAGATTTGAGAAGAAACAGGTGTAATAGCGCTTGCTGGCTTCAATGAGCGTGACATCAACCGCTCCTCCAGAATCCTTCGCCAAATAGCGCGCTGCGGTTGCGCCACCGGCACCACCACCAACAACAACTACCTTGGGCTTGGCTGCACGAGCGATGTTGGGTGCATACAGCAGCCCGGTTGCAGCGGTACCTGCAAATAGTGCGTTGAAGTGACGTCTATTAATTTTTGTCATGCTGTTTCCTCCATTTGTTTTATCTAGTTTTCTTTCAACGATGCGTAATACACAGCGATTGCGGCCATCTGCTCGTCATCAAGACTGGCTGCGATGGTTTGCATGGTCACGTTGTCGAGTTCCTTGTTTTTATATGCCTTGAGCAAAGCCATCATGCCGTCTGCGGACAAACCGGCAATTTTGGGAATGCCAGTGTTATTCTGTGTCGTGTTGTGACAGGTGACGCATTCTGATGAGAGATACTTGCCATATTCAGGATCCCCCTTGATTTCTTCGGCATAAGCAGGCCCCAGTAACCCGCCGAGTAAGATTATAAGTGAAAACGATTTCAAAATGACTACGAGTCCCTGCATAGATATAATCTGATATTTGAATGTGATAGTAATAGTCCTTCCCCGTCAAGCTGATATGTTAGGTCGGCCTACTTGCTTTGTGGGGTATGCTGTTGCACAGCTTCCTTGAATTGCTCCCAAACATCGCGCAGTGAACCGCGGATCAGAACCTGTAAACCAAGCCAGGCGCCAATGAACATTGATGCCAATGCAACAGGTGCTGTGAATGCCAGTGTTGATGCTGCCGACAAACCCTGACCCACCGTGCAACCCAAAGCGGTGACGCCGCCAAAGCCCATAAGTGCACCACCTAGAATCTGTCGCCGCATTTCACGGGCATCATCACAGGCTTCCCAGCGAAAGTATCCCTGACACAAGGTTGTTACGGTCGAACCGAAGATGACGCCTGCCACCGCACCTATGCCAAACTGCAGGCTGGATCCGGTCGCAGTCATTACATAAACCAGCGTATCGCCCGGTGGTCCAGTGAAGGTAAATGACTCCAGCCTGTGCGGATCAAAATCATCATTGGCGAGATATCCTGTAACGAACCATCCGCTGACAATTGCCATGCCAACGGCCAAGCCCGCAACCAGGTAGCGCCGCGAAGAACGCAGATCCCGACTGGTGAGGGCGATAAAGGCTATGACGGTTGCAATTGCATAAGCCCATAAATGTATGCTGCCTCCGAACAGGTCCTTGCCCAGATAAGCAAAACTGGCGGGGGTATCAAGCTCAACCGGAACATCAAACAAGAATATGCGTAAATAGGCAGATAGGCCGTTCATGGTGGCATAGGCTGTGATGCCAAGCACAAGAAACGTAACCACAGATTTCAAGTCACCACCGCCCACACGCGCTAGCGTGCCATAGCCGCAAGTTCCGACCAATGACATGCCAAGCCCGAACAAGGTTGAGCCAAAGACGGTCGCGAGCAAGGTTGTTGGTGATATAAGGTAGAAGCTTCGGGAAATATCTATCAGGCCGGTCTGATCGAGCAGGAAGGTTCCCGTAATGGCAATGGCAATTGCCAAACCCCAGGCTGACAGTCTTCCTCGATTGCCTCCAAGAGCAGCATCTTCAATGGCGCCCAGAGTGCAAAACCGTCCCCATCGGGCGGCAAAGCCCAATAACATGCCTCCAGCAAATCCGCCCATGGCACCGATGATGCCAGAAGTTAACTCCATGACAGGCTACTCTTCTCCCTAGCGTCTTTTGGGCAGTTTTCCTGCCACTTGGTTATCAGGTGCACTTGTCTTTGTCGGCGCAGAACATGTCGTACAGAACAACCATCATCTGTTTTACGCGTTCATCAGCGATGGTGTAATAAATTGTTTTGCCATCGCGACGCGCATTGACCAGGCCTTCCAGTCTCAGTCTTGCCAATTGTTGTGATACTGCGGCCTGGCGTGCAGACAAGAGGTCTTCAAGCTCTGTAACACTGCATTCTCCCTCGACGAGACGACAAAGAATGGCGAGCCTGCCTTCATGAGCCAATGCTTTCAGGAAGTCCGTAGCGTCTTTTGCGCTGGACATCATGTCATCAAGTTCAATTTCCATTTTCAAACTGGCATTGATCATTTATCGGCGATCCTAGGATTTTTGTTGATTTTGGTCTGTGGATTTGTCGGTCTCAATTTTCTTGAGCATTTCCTGCAGCATCGGCCAGAAGAAATGCGCACCGGGGTATCCACGAAGTCTGTCGATCTCGCGACCCTCATGCCAGACGACGAATGTCGGGGTGAAGGGGGATTTCGCAAGTGTTTTCAAATCTTCAGGTAATTCCTTGTGAATGTTGACCCGCCGCAACGGGGCCAACTTGCCTTCGTCGGTTTTCGGGTATGCAACACCGATCTCCTCATTCCATACCTGACACCAGTGACAGCCGTCCTGTTCCAGCATTATCAGCTCTGCGGACATGGCTGCGGATGGGCTTGCCAGGTTCAAGGCAAGGCTAAAAGAAAGGGCGAAAGATATGTTGCGCAACAGTTTCATGCGTGACACTTTACAACAAATAATAGAATTTGAATATGAACTTATTGAGAGTTCAATTTGGAGCACAAAGTGGATCTGGAAGTAAGCTATTTTGCTGCAGCCGTGGCGGGGCTTCTGTCATTCGCAAGTCCATGTGTGTTACCCCTTGTACCGCCGTACCTGTGTTTTCTGGCGGGGACTTCAATCAATGAGCTGTCTGATGATGATGTGTCCAATGATGCTTGGGGGCAGGTGGTCAAGGCAGCGCTAGCGTTCGTTGCGGGGTTCGCAACAGTGTTCGTGGCGCTTGGTGCGAGCGCATCCATCATTGGCAGTTTTGTGACTGATCATCTTGATGTTCTGGCAAAGGTGGCTGGTGTCATCATCATCATTCTGGGACTGCACTTTCTGGGAATTTTTCGCATTCCGTTCCTCTACCGTGACATCAGATTGCAAGGTCCGGCAAAGGCAGCTGGTCTGTTCAGTGCCTATGTGGTTGGTCTTGCGTTTGCATTCGGATGGACGCCGTGCGTAGGTCCGGTTCTGGCGGCCATATTGTTTATGGCCGCGCAAACGGCAGATGCCTTCAAGGGCGCATCACTATTGCTGGCATATGCGCTGGGAATAGGGATCCCCTTCATACTTGCTGCAGTTTTCTTCAAACCTTTCATGAACCTGATGAAGAGATTTCGTCAGCATATGGGGATTGTTGAAAAGATAACCGGCGGTTTGCTGGTGCTGACGGGTGTATTGTTCATAACTGGTGGCATGTCGGCAATTGCCTTTTACATGCTTGAGCTGTTTCCGGGGCTGGGAACCATTGGATAAGGAGGATTGAAAATGAAAAACCTGATTTTGTCTCTACTGTTTATCTTCGGGCTTTCCGGACAGGCGATTGCGTCCGAGGTTGGCGATGACGGCCTGCACAAACAGGCATGGTTTGCAAAAACGTTCCGCGACATCAAGGAGGACATGGCGACTGCCAGGTCCGAGGGAAAGCGCCTGGCGCTGATTTTCGAACAGCGTGGCTGCACCTATTGCCGACAAATCCACGAGCAGGTTTTAACCGATCCGGAAGTGCGAGATTTCATCAAGGCCAATTACATGGTCGTGCAATACAATCTTTATGGTGATGAGGAAGTGGTCGACCTGGATGGCGAATCGCTGACTGAGAAATCAGCCGCTCGGAAATGGCGTGTTACATTTACCCCAACCATTTTCTTTCTGCCGGAAGACGTTGATGGCAGCAAGGATGTTGGAGCTTCAACAGTAGCCGTCATGCCAGGTGCTTTCAAGAAGGGAACATTCCTTGACATGTTCCAGTGGGTGCACCTGAAGGGCTATGCCACAGAAGAAGACTTTCAGCGCTACCACGCGCGTAGGATCGTCGAGCGTCGTGAAGCGGGCAAGAAGAACTCTGATTAAATGGCGATTTTGTCCTACTAAAATATAGTATTCAAAAATATGAATTTATCTTGATCTGACTGGAATCGTGGACTAGGGTTGAGTTAATAACAAAAAGTGTCTGGAGGAATGAATGAGGGAAACTCTGAAAGCAGGTTTGGCAGGATTGTGCATCAGCATGGTCTTTGCTGGCAACGCTATAGCTGCAGATGTAGCACCAGCGGACGTGAAGTTTGCAGACGACAATACGATTGCCATGTCCTTGACGGGCAAGAATGGCAACCCGGAGACGGGACGTCAAATCATGGTGGACCGCAAGCTTGGTAATTGCCTTGCCTGCCATGAAAACAGTGACATGAAAAAGGAGCTGTTTCACGGGAATGTCGGTCCCTCGCTGGATGGCGCAGGCAGTCGCTGGAACGATGCCCAGTTGCGCGCAATTGTCGTGGATTCCAAGAAGGTGTTTACCGAAGCCACCATCATGCCGGGGTTCTATACTCTGGAAGTCGGCAAGGATCCACGCAAGGATCTGGTGGGCGTGACCATTTTGACAGCTGAGCAAGTTGAAGACGTTGTGGCTTATCTCGCCACACTCAAGGAATAGGAGCTTAATCAATGAAATTTACAAGAAGGCAAGCCCTTGGTTTGACTGTTGGTGCAGCAGTACTGACAGTGACAGGCTTTGGCAGCACTGCGGCATTTGCAAGCGCTGAAGATACTGAAAAGCGGATCATGGAGTTTACAGGTGGCAAGAAACCTGAAGCCGGCAAGATCACACTGACCGCTCCGGAAATTGCTGAAAACGGCAATACTGTGCCGATCAGTGTTTCGGTTGAAAGCGCAATGTCTGGTGATGATGTGGTCGAATCCGTCATGATTCTGGCAGCAGGCAACCCCAATCCGGCAGTGGCAACTTTCCATTTTACCGAGTTGAGCGGCAAGGCTGAAGCCACCTCCCGCATGCGTCTGGCTAAAACACAAAATGTTGTTGCCATTGCCAAGATGAAAGATGGATCCGTGTTTTCGGACACGAAGGAAGTCAAGGTCACAATCGGCGGCTGCGGCGGCTAAGGTTATTCACGAAGGAATACGAAAATGGCAGATGCAAAACCACGTGTGAAAGTACCTGCGTCAGCAAAAGCTGGCGAGGTCATCACTATCAAGACGCTTATCAGTCACAAAATGGAATCAGGTCAGCGCAAAGACAAGGATGGAAAGATCATTCCACGCTCGATCATCAACAAATTCACTTGCGAGTTTAATGGCGTAAAGGTGTTTGAGTGTGACATTGACCCGGCGATTTCCGCCAATCCGTTCTTTGAGTTCACCGCAAAGGTGAATGAGGCTGGAACGTTCAAGTTCACATGGGTGGACGATGACGGTTCTACCTACACGGATGAGAAGAAGATCGAAGTCAACTAACACGGACAGCTGTGTAGTGGCCTCAAGGCTGCTCAAACTGACATGTCCGGGAGGGAACAAGACGTGAAAAACAAACTAATTGCAGCAGGTGTTGCCGCAGCACTGGTCTCAGTTGTCGGCATTGCAAACCTGAATGCAGACCCTGTGAACGAAACGCTCACCATTGACGGGAAAGAGATGATCACCAAGGCCAATGCGCCTGAAGGACATCCTTTCAAGGAAGTCTTGTCCGGTTGGTTGTTCAGAGCTGCTGAAACGCGCGCTTTGCAAACTGATAGCTTTGACAACCCTGGCATGTTGTCGGTTGAGGCTGGTGAAGCGATCTGGAACAAGGTTGAAGGCAAGGAAGGCAAGTCCTGTGCATCGTGTCACAACGATGCCAAGGAAAGCATGAAGGACGTTGCCGCCAATTATCCCAAATGGGATGCCGACGCCAAACGTCCGATCAATATCGAACTCCAGATCAACAAGTGTCGCGAAAAGAACATGGGCGCTGAGCCATATGAGTTCGACAAGGGTGGTCAAAAGGAATTGACGACCTATATCAAGCATCAGTCACTTGGAACGCCGATGTCTGTCGACCTTTCCAAAGGTGAGTTGCAGTCATGGTGGGACAAGGGCAAGGATGTCTATTACACCCGCACTGGTCAGTTGAACATGTCATGCGCTACTTGCCACGAAGACAATATGGGCAAGAACATTCGTGCAGACCATCTGAGCCAGGGACAGGTAAACGGCTTTCCAACCTATCGCTTCAATACAGGCCTGACCTCACTTCACAATCGCTTCCGCGGCTGTATTCGTGACACACGCGCTGAGATGCCGAAAGCGTTCTCTGATGATTTGATGGCTCTTGAATTGTACGTGACGTGGCGTGGAACAGGCTTGTCTGTCGAGACACCTTCTGTACGCCAGTAACATACGTTTTGACGACGAAGGGCGGGTGTTTTGGGGAAAATGCCCGCCTTTTTTGTATCTATAGTTGAGGTTTTATCATGTTCACCAGACGAGACTTTCTCCAATACACAGTGAACGCCGGCATTATGCTGGCTGCTGGTGGATATGGCTCCAACATCACTCGCGCGCTTGCACAGCAGAAGTTGACGCAGGAAGACCTTTTGAAGTTTGAATCAAAAGGTCAGGTCACGCTTCTGCATTTCACAGATGTGCATGGGCAATTGAACCCCGTTTATTTCCGTCCCCCCGATACAAATATTGGCGTTGGCGACTATGCAGGTATTCCACCTCATCTGGTTGGTGAAGACTTTCTGAAGTACTTTGGCATCGAGAAGGGCTCGCCACTGGCCTATGCCCACACCATGGTCGACTATCTCGACCTGGCAAGAGCGTATGGCCGACTTGGTGGGTTGGACCGGACAGCCACGCTGGTCAAGGCGATCCGTGCTGAGCGCGGTGATGACAAGGTTCTGTTTCTTGATGGCGGTGACACCTGGCAGGGATCATACACATCATTGAAGACCAACGGCCAGGACATGGTCGACTGCATGAAGCTGTTGAAACCTGATGCCATGGTCGGGCATTGGGAGTTCACGTTTGGTGTCGATCGGGTCAAGGAAATCATTGACGACATGGGGTATCCCTTCCTTGCCTCCAATATCTTTGACAATGAATGGGATGAGCCGGTTTTTGAAAGCACGGCCATGTATGAAAAGGGCGGTGTAAAAGTCGCTGTCATTGGCCAGGCCATGCCCTATACACCTATTGCCAATCCGCGCTGGATGTTTCAGAAATGGTCTTTTGGCATTCGCCCTGATGTATTACAGGCCAATGTGGACAAGGCTCGTGCAGATGGCGCAGAAGTGGTCGTTTTGCTGTCGCATGACGGATTTGATGTTGATCGCAAGCTGGCAGGTGAGGTCAAGGGTATTGATGTCATTCTGACCGGACACACACACGATGCAATTCCACAGGCAATCGAGGTAGGTAACACACTGCTGTTATCTTCAGGTTCACATGGCAAGTATCTTGGCCGCGTTGATCTTGAAGTCAAGGACGGCAAGGTTGTCGGCCATTCATCCAACCTTATTCCGGTGTTTTCAGATGTGGTGACGCCTGATCCTGAGATGGCAGCTAAAATAAAGGAAGTACGCGCTCCTTATGAAGCTGAGTGCAACCGTGTGATTGGCAAAACTGAAAGCCTTTTATACCGGCGTGGAAACTTCAATGGGTCATGGGATGATCTGATCTGTCAGGGCATCATCGAACAACGCGATACGCAAATCGCGCTGTCTCCAGGTTTTCGCTGGGGAACGACCCTGTTGCCGGGGCAGGACATCACGATTGATGACCTCTACACCGAAACGGCCATGAATTACCCATCTGTTTATCGACTTGAATTCACCGGTGCCCAGTTGAAGGAAATCATGGAAGACGTTTGTGACAACCTGTTCAACAAGGACCCATACTTCCAGCAAGGTGGTGACATGGTTCGCGTGGGTGGCATGAGCTATACGTGTGCACCGAATGAAAATATTGGCTCGCGCATTTCAGACATGCGACTGACCTCTACCAACGAGCTTTTGGAAGCTGACAAGAAATACACTGTTGGTGGATGGGCTTCGATAAATGAGAATGTCGAAGGCCCTGCCATTTATGATCTGATGGAGAAATTCATCAGCGACAAGAAAGTGGTGAATATGAAAGATAATCCAACAGTGAAAGTTGTCCTGTAGCGATTTTCCCCATTTCATATTCATTAAATAGAATGTATATTATCGACGCGAGGAGAAATCTCATGTCTGACAAAAACGAACCAAACAATTCAACTCCAAATCGCCGCAAGTTTCTGGGCGCTGGCCTGGCTCTTGGTGGTGCTGCACTAGCTGGACGCGCGCAGGCAAGTGAAGGGGAACCAGTCATTGTCGAAAAGCAGGACTGGAACCAGTTCCCTGGTGATGGTGTTGATGCGCGACCTTATGGTCATCCATCCGAATTTGAAAAAGAGGTCGTGCGCCGCAATGTACCCTGGCTTACAGCAGATCCGATTTCGTCTGTAAACTTTACGCCATTGCATGACCTTGACGGCATCATTACTCCCAATGGTCTTTGTTTTGAGCGCCATCATGCTGGCATTGCTGAAATCGATCCGGCCAAGCATCGGTTGATGATCAACGGGCTGGTGGACAAACCGCTTGTCTTCACTATGCAGGACATCATGCGCTTTCCACGCAGCAATCATGTCTACTTCCTGGAGTGTGCGGCAAACTCCGGCATGGAGTGGCGCGGTGCACAGTTGAACGGATGTCAGTTCACGCACGGCATGATCCACAACGTGATGTACACGGGTGTACCTCTCAAGTATTTGCTGGAAGAGGCTGGTGTCAAAACCAATGGCAAATGGATCATGCCGGAAGGTGCTGATGCATCGGCCATGACACGATCAATCCCCCTGGAAAAGGCCATGGAAGACTGCCTTGTTGCGTTCAAGATGAACGGTGAGGCATTGCGTCCCGAGCAGGGTTATCCCTTGCGCCTCGTTGTGCCCGGATGGGAAGGCAATATGTGGGTCAAGTGGCTGAGGCGCCTGGAAGTCGGGGATGAGCCGTGGCACCATCGGGAAGAGACCTCAAAGTACACTGACCTGATGGAGAACGGCACGGCTCGGCGCTTCACATGGGAAATGGATGCGAAGTCGGTTATCACCAATCCAAGCCCGCAAGCACCATTGCTGCACAAGAAGGGTCAGACCGTTATCACAGGTGTAGCCTGGTCTGGTCGCGGAACAATCGAACGAGTAGATGTGTCGATTGATGGTGGCAAGAACTGGCGAACAGCCCGCATTGACGGACCGAGCCTCAACAAGTCCATGCACAGGTTTTACATGGATTTTGACTGGGATGGTTCTGATCTGCTTCTGCAATCACGTGCGATGGATTCAACAGGCTACGTTCAGCCTACCAAGAATGAGTTGCGCAGCATACGCGGTAGCAATTCAATTTATCACAATAATGGTATCCAGACCTGGCACGTCAAGACCAATGGCGAGGTGGAAAATGTTGAAGTTTCTTAAGTTAGCTGCCCCTGCTGCCATTCTGGCAATGGCTGTATCCAGCCCAGCAATGGCTGACAAATTCAATCTTGGTCGTGAGGCAACTCCTACCGAGGTAACTGCATGGGACATTGATGTGCGCCCGGATGGTCAGGGCCTGCCAGAAGGCAAGGGAACTGTAGCAGAAGGTGAAGCGATCTATGCTGAGAAATGCGCATCCTGCCATGGTGACTTTGGTGAAGGTATTGATCGCTGGCCAGTGCTGGCTGGCGGTCAGGGAAGCTTGAAGAGCGATCGTCCCGTAAAGACCATCGGATCTTACTGGCCGTACCTTTCAACAGTTTTTGACTATGTCAACCGTGCAATGCCTTTTGGTGAAGCGCAATCTCTTGAAGCGAATGAAGTTTATGCCATCACGGCCTACCTCATGAACCTGAATGACATTGTTGATTCTGATTTTGAGCTTTCAAAGGAAAATTTCACCGAAAAGCGCTTGCCTAACGAGGCAAACTTTACACAAGACGTTCGCCCTGACACGCCATTGGTTGCAAAGGGTAGCGAACCTTGCATGACAGACTGCAAAACAGGTGAGGTCAAGATTACCAATATAGCAAGTGTTCTGGACGTGACACCGGAAGAGGCCGCCAAAAAAGGCAATTCAGTGGACTGAGCGGTTGCAATATTCCTAATCAGCAACCTTTTTCACGAACTCGGATTTCAATCCCATTTGGCCGATGCCCGGGATCTTGCAATCTATGTCATGACCGTCAGCGGCGTCGGGCATGAGTCGGATAGATTTGACCTTGGTGCCGACTTTTACCACGCCGCCGCGGAACTTGAGATCCTTTATAACGCTCACGCTATCGCCATCCTTGAGTTCTGCACCGTTGGCATCGAGGATGATATTCTCACTTGATGCGTCCGGGCTTGAGACTTGCGACCATTCGTAGGCACATTCGGGGCAGGTGAGCAGCCCCGCACTTTCATAAACATAGGCTGACTGGCATTTGGGGCAGGGCGGAAGTTCGCTCAAGGTCATATCCTTTGACTTTATGAGATTATCTTTATGGTTTTCTCACGTGATGTATGGCCATGTGTAATGGTCAGGTTTGATTTGGCAATGCCCAAGGCCTTGGCCAGAAGCTTTATCACGGCCTTGTTTGCCTTGCCGTCTTCAGGTGCGGCAGTGACATAGATCTTGTACAGGACCGCACCATCAGCTCCGGTTTCCTTAAAAATCCGCTCGGATTTGGCTTTGGGCGTGACCTTGACGCGAAAAGTATCCGCAGCACTTTGGTTTCCCATGTCTAAAACTCCATAATTCGCAGTTCCAAATAAGGTGTTTTCCGCGAAAATGGCATATGGAAGTAGATTTTACAGAAAATGGCGGAGGGGGAGGGATTCGAACCCCCGGGACCGTGAAGCCCAACGGTTTTCAAGACCGCCGCATTCGACCACTCTGCCACCCCTCCACAGTAATTTATGGTGTGCTTCGCCGATTGCTGGCTAGGGTGTACCCATGCCTGCCTTTGGGTGCAAGAGGTTAAAATGTCCATTTTTGTCTCAGGTTCATGTTTTTCACGAACCATTCATCATGTTTGTCCTAGTGTGGCCACAGATGCCTCGTAAC
>JBAUGO010000403.1:0-9224 GCA_049679775.1 Anderseniella sp. | reverse complement strand
CAAAGCAATCGCAAAACTAAAAGGCGCAGGTGCTCTGTCAATCATGGCGACAGACCTCATGGCTTTGGCCATGCTCGTGCCGCCGGGTGAACTGGGTGCCGATATTGCTGTAGGTTCGGCTCAGCGTTTTGGTGTACCGATGGGATATGGCGGCCCGCATGCGGCCTTTTTTGCAACTCGCGACGAATTCAAACGGGCAATGCCAGGTCGTGTTATCGGTGTGTCAGTGGATGCCGAGGGGCGTCCAGCTCTGCGCATGGCGCTGCAAACACGTGAACAACATATCCGCCGCGAAAAGGCCAACAGCAATATTTGCACCGCACAGGTTTTGCTCGCGGTCATAGCAGGCATGTTCGCCGTTTATCAGGGGCCGAAAGGAATTGCCAAGATTTCAGCTCGCGCTCATCGCTTTGCCGAAATTACATCTCACGCATTGAAGGCCTGGGGTTATGAAGTCACGACTGATGCTTTTTTTGATACCATCACAGTAAGAGCCCCGGCGCGCGCGTACGCATTGGTGGCCAAGGCGCGTGAGCAAAAAATCAATCTGCGTCAGGTAGATGCTGATCACATCGGGATATCATTTGATGAGACAACGCGCAGATCAGAGGTGGAGAGGCTGCTTGGCTGCTTCAAGACAAATGGCCTTGTCAATTGGGATCTGGATCAAATTGATCAGGAAATTTCCGAATGCATCCCGCAGACACTGCTGCGCCGCTCGGAATTTTTGAGCCATCCAGTATTTAACATGCACCATTCGGAAACCAGGATGCTGCGTTATTTACGTCACTTGCAGTCCAAGGATATTGCGCTCGACAGGTCCATGATTCCGCTGGGTTCGTGTACCATGAAGCTCAACGCTACGACCGAGATGATTCCAGTTACCTGGCCGGAATTTGCCAACATTCACCCGTTCTGTCCGTTGGAGCAGGTGCAAGGCTATCAACAACTGTTTGAAGAGCTGGAAAGCTGGTTGTCAGAAATAACCGGATTTGATGCTGTTTCGTTACAACCAAATGCAGGCAGCCAGGGTGAGTATGCCGGATTGATGACCATCCGGGCTTTTCACGAAAGCAATGGTCAAGGCGAACGCGATATATGTCTGATCCCGTCCTCAGCACACGGCACAAACCCTGCTTCTGCTGTTATGGCAGGCCTCAAGGTTGTGGTGGTCAAGTGTGATGATCACGGCAATGTGGATGTTGCAGACCTTAAGGAAAAGGCGGCTGCCAACGAAGGTAGCCTGGCTGCCTTGATGGTCACTTATCCCTCGACGCATGGTGTGTTCGAAGAAGCAATCAAGGACATCTGCAAGATTGTTCATGACCATGGAGGACAGGTTTATCTTGACGGGGCAAATCTGAACGCACTGGTAGGACTGGTGCGACCAGCAGAGATTGGGGCTGATGTCTGCCATATGAACCTGCACAAGACATTTTGTATTCCACATGGTGGTGGTGGTCCCGGTGTTGGCCCGATTGGTGTGAAGTCACACCTTGCGCGGTTCCTGCCCGGCCATGACGTAGTGCAAGGCGTGAACCCGGCAGCTCAAGGGCGCGCCACCATCGGACAGGTATCGGCAGCACCGTGGGGGTCAGCTTCCATTCTGCCTATTTCATGGGCCTATATCGCCATGATGGGTGGTGAAGGTCTCGCACGTGCAACACAAGTAGCCATCTTGAATGCCAACTATATTGCACGACGGTTGTCTGATCATTTCCCCATCGTCTACACCGGACCTGGCGGGTATGTGGCGCACGAATGCATCATCGATATGCGTGACTTGAAGCAGGCGACAGGCATTGGAGTAGAAGATGTGGCCAAGCGCCTGGTGGATTTTGGATTTCACTCGCCGACGATGAGTTGGCCTGTGCCGGAAACATTGATGATTGAGCCAACAGAATCAGAATGCCAACTGGAAATTGACCGCTTCTGCGATGCCATGATTTTGATCCGGGGCGAGATCGCAGAAGTGGAGCAGGGCAAGGCCGACAAGGTTGACAATGTGTTGCGCAACGCTCCGCATACTCACCACGGTCTGTTACAGGACTGGGGTCGGCCCTACAGTCGCGAGCAAGCGTATTTTCCACTGCGCACAACACGCGACGACAAATACTGGCCGCCTGTGGCGCGCGTCGACAATGTTTATGGTGACCGGCATGTGGTCTGCACCTGCCCGCCGCTTGAAGATTATGCAGATGCAGCAGAGTAGCAAAGTAGCAGTATGTGGTGTTGGATATTCATGGGCCAGTTGTTAGACAGTGAGTTTTGCGCTACTTCAACAGCCCTGATGGAAAGAATTTAGATGAAACCGTTTGAAGGTGTTCGTGTTCTTGATCTCACACATGTTCTTGCAGGCCCGTTCTGTACTCACCAGCTAGCAGTACTTGGTGCTGATGTCATAAAGATCGAGCCGCCCGGCAACCCCGACATGACCCGCGAGGAAGGGGTTATTCCCGCTCTGAACGATGCCAGGACAGGCACGTACTTCATGTCGCAAAATGCCGGAAAAAAGGCTATCACGCTGGATCTGAATTCATCGGCAGGACGCGATATTTTGAAGCGTCTGGTGAAGGACGCGGACGTCATGGTGCAGAACTATGCCGGCAAGGCCTTGGCCAAGTTGGGGCTGGGCTATGACGAAATCAGCGCCTTGAACCCCAAAATTGTTTATTGCTCGATATCAGGTTTTGGCCAGACCGGACCCAAGGCCGAGCACCCGGCCTATGATGTTGTCATTCAGGCGTTTACCGGTTTGATGGCAGCTAATGGATCTACCGAAACAGGCCCGGTCCGTGTTGGCCCGCCAATGGTGGATTACGGCACCGGCGCACAAGCCGCCCTTGCCATATCAGCAGCACTTTTCCAGCGTGAGCGAACTGGCAAGGGACAACGCATTGATGTTGCCATGATGGATGCCGCCTTCATGCTGATGAGTGCGTTTGTCACCGATACCATCACGACAGGTAATCCGCCTCCGCCGCATGGCAATGTGCATTCAAAGTATGCTGGTTATGCCACTTTTGACACGGCTGACAGGATGATCATGATCGGAGCCTGGACTAATAAACAGCTGTGCAGGCTGCTTGAAACGCTTGGCTTGGGCGAGCGTGCAGATGCTGTCCGCAAGCTGGCACGATCCGAGATTGGCTTGAGCCGTGATGCGGACAGGCAGTTGATCAGTTCAGTGCTTGAGCAAAAGACAGCACTGGAGTGGGAGGACATTCTGAACGCGGCGGATGTGCCAGCCGCGATGGTGCGAACCTTGCCGGAAGCCCTTGCGCACGAACAGGTAGCCAGCCGAAAGGTATTGCAGTCCTGCGATGCCCAGACCAATCATGGCGGGCCGGATAAACTTCCCGTTGCAGCCTACAGCTATGACCATGGATCGCCGTCCCTGGATAGACCTCCGCCCATGCTTGGCCAGCATACGGAAGAAATCCTGATGGAGGCCGGATATACAACGGATGAGGTAAAGCAGTTTAAAAAACAGGCTATTATTTAAGACGCTAAGCGCTTGCGTATTCTGCGGCATCATGCCTAAACTTGCATTCCGGGGATAATTAGACGGACTGAAACTCTCCGGAAACAGCAAGATTCTAGTTTAGTGAACCAACAAAAACAGGGACCAAAATATGCTGAGATCAATGAAAATCGCCATGGCAGCAACGGTGGCCACTGCAGCCCTGCTGTCAACAGCTGGCGCTTCTTTTGCAGGTACTCTTGAAGACATTATTGAGCGCGGCAAGATGGTCGTGGGAACAAAGGCCGACTATGCTCCATGGGGTATGCGTGATGCGCAAGGTGCTATCGTCGGCATGGAAATTGACATGGCCAATGACCTGGCCAAGCGTATCGGGGATGCCGCGGGCAAGCCAATTGAAGTGGAATTTGTAGCGGTGGTTTCATCCAACCGCATGCAGTTCCTTGAGCAGGGCAAAACCGACATCATGATTGCAACGATGTCAGACAAGCTGGAGCGGCGCGAAGTTGTCGGCATCGTTCAGCCAAACTATTACTCCTCAGGCGTTGCAATCTTTGCTCACAAGGATGCCGGCATCAAGGATTGGCCAGATATTGAAGGCAAAAATATCTGTGGTACTCAAGGAGCCTGGTACAACAAGGATTGGGGCGAAAAGAACAAAGCCAATATGATCGTTTTCAAGGGTGTGCCTGAAATTGAAGCAGCATTGCTTGATGGGCGTTGTGTGGGCTGGCTCTATGATGACAGCGCCTTCATTCCACGCAAAGTGAATGAGTCTGAAAAATGGGCTGACTACTCCATTTCCACCCCCGTTGTGGCGGACGTACCTTGGGGTGCGGCTGTGCGCAAGGAAGATGTCAACGAAGGCATCGGCAAGGCATTGTCTGCAGCGATCATTGATTGGCACAAGACCGGCATGATTGTTGAATGGGAAAAGAAGTGGGGTATTCCACCGACCAAATGGGTCGCCGGCATGGTTGAAAAATGCAAGGCTGGCGACAAGGTCTGCGACGATGTCCTCGATGAAGGGGAAATCAAGTAAAACAACTGTGAATCTGCGGAAGGTTTGAAAACATGTCAGACCTTCCGCATTTGCTTTCAGGTCTACAAACCTGATCAGGAGGGCGTGTGGAGACGGTTGCCGAGTGGTTTCTGTGGCTTAAAGAAGCCCACGGTATCAAGCTCACGATTTTTTATGATGAACTGGATCGGACCCGGTTCATCAACGGGGTGTGGACCACCATACATCTGTCTTTTGTTTGCGTTCTTGCAAGCATCGTCATCGGGATTGCTGGTGCCTGGATGCAGATGTCCCCCGTGGTTTGGGTGCGCCGGATCATGAGCGGTTACATTGCGTTTTTCCGCAATACACCGCCATTGGTGCAATTGTATTTCTTTTATTTTGCTGTTGATTCCGCCTTGTCGACCATGTTCGGCATTCGTGGTGGTATCATGAGCAGTTATGGCTGGGCAGTGATCGCGCTGTCGTTCTTTGCAGGCGCTTTCAACACCGAGATTTTCCGCGCTGGAATTGAGGCTGTGCCCAAGTCCACCACCGAAGCTGCCCAGGCGCTAGGGTATTCGCGCTTTCAGATATATCGATACATCACATTTCCGTTGGCTTACCGCGTTTGCCTGCCAGCGTTGAACAACAATCTGGTCAACCTCGTCAAAACAACCACGGTTGCCTATGCCATTGCCGTGCCTGAAACCCTCTACATTTCAAACCAGATATGGTCGGACGAATACAATGTGCCGGAAATGATGAACGTGGTCTGGGTTGTCTACATCCTTCTGGTCGGTGTGCTGGTTTGGTTGATGCACCGGTGGGAGAAAGCCATCCGCGTGCCGGGGTTTGGTCAATGAAACCTGTCCTCGACAACAAGGGCACTGACTTGCCGGTCATGCTGCCGTTTGCGCCGGGCAACGCTGCCTGGAACGCTGGCGACTGGGCGGGTCTTGCTAAAAGCAGGCGGTTTGGCCTTGGTCTTGCGCTGGTGCTGATTTCATGGATCATCATTGACAGTGCCTCTGCCCAGATGGTGAGTGCGCAGGACCAGACCGTTTGGCAAACACTGGTCAAATGGACACCGCTGATGATGTTCGGACCCAAGGGCGAGTTTGGCGGATTTGTTCTCAATATTGTGGTCAGCTTCATTGCCATGGCACTGGGCACATTCATGGGTCTGTGGCTTGGGCTTGGCCAGGTGTCGCCTAACCGTTTTATCAGCTGGAGCTCATGGGCAATAACACAATTGTTTCGCAACTCGCCATGGCTGGTGCTGCTGTTTTATTTCATGCTGCTGTTGCCGTTCTTCATTCGCATTGGCGATACTCGTATTGAAATATCGGGTTGGGCCAAGGCAACATTTGCCTTGTCACTACCGATCATGGCGAACGTGTCGGAAATCGTGCGTGGTTCCATTGCATCCATACCAACAGGTCAGTGGGATTCTGCCGAAAGCCTTGCTTTCTCACGCACCCAGACCATGTGGCGTATTATTCTGCCCCAGTGCATCAAGCGCATGATCCCGCCATGGATGAACTGGTATTGCATCCTGACCATGTCTACCCCGCTGATCTCCATCCTTGGGGTCAACGATGGCATGACATTGACGCAGGACGCACTTGCTGCCGAGGGCCGCAGCGAATTTCTTATCCCGATGTATCTGTGGCTGATGTCGTGGTTCTTCATTTACAGCTACCCGATTGCCATGCTGACGCGCAAACTTGAAAACCGCTTTGCGGTCAACCAGTAGGAGTTCAACTGATGACCACTGACTGGACACCCGATCAACCAATTGTTTCGGTGAAGGACGTTCACAAATCCTTTGGTGACCTTGAGGTTCTCAAAGGGGTTACATTTGATGTGATGAAGGGTGAAGTGATCTGCATTATCGGGCCATCAGGGTCTGGGAAATCGACACTGATCCGATGCATCAATGCGCTCAATGACATCCAGTCCGGCTCCATCAAGGTTGAAGGTCAGGAGGTCAACACGCCAAAGCTGGACAAGTTGGCGCTGCGCAAAAAAGTCGGCATGGTGTTTCAGCAATACAATCTGTTTCCTCACAAGACCGCTATAGAGAACGTCATGATGGCGCCCATACTGGTATTGAAGGAACCGCCTGAAGAAGTTGAGGCGCGTGCCCGCAGCCTGATAAAGAAGGTGCGACTGGAAGGCAAAGAAGACGCTTATCCGGGAGAATTGTCCGGCGGTCAGCAACAGCGTGTTGCCATTGCGCGCTCGCTCGCCATGAACCCGGACGTGATGCTGTTTGACGAGGTAACTGCCGCGCTTGATCCGGAGACGGTGAAGGAAGTTCTGGTCACCATCAAGGACCTCGCGGCTGAAGGTATGACCTGTATGCTGGTGACCCACGAGATGGGTTTTGCCAAGGAAATCGGTGACCACATCTACTTTACTGACCGTGGTGTCATTGTAGAGCACGGGCCACCGGCCACATTCTTCAAAAAAGCAAAAGACCCGCGCACAAGAGAGTTCCTGAGCCAGATCCTGTAAAGCGGTCCGCGCTGTTCCGCGATTGCCGTGATCACGGGTGCAACGAGGCGCTTAAAACGCTGGTCCCAACGGACCTAACCGCACACCTTTGCGAAGCCGGGTAAAGGGTATTGTATCAAGCTGGCAAGGGTTCGCGCCGGGGCTTTCTGCAAAGATCACAGCTTCCCCGATGGGCTCATAGTCAGCCAGAAAGTGCACTGCACTTTTAACGCAGACAATGGCTTTTTGGGTGGGGTCTATGCCCATGTGTGTGAAGATTGCCTGATCAGCATTCTGAGTGCGGTTCGATCCCGTGACCACCACAACATCGCATGATCGGTCGATAATTCTCAAGCTTGCCATTGGCCCCAGATTGGCTTGTGCCTTGCCATACATTGGTCCTGTAAAGGTGAACCGACCATCTGAAAGTTTTTCAACACGAACACGGGCTTTCAAGGGCCCTGTTCCAAGGTCAGGAAACTTGCCACCAATAGCCACTTCTATTTCTGCGCCTTGCCCGGCCGCATGAGCTTGTAGAGATGTTTCAGGGTCCCACACCATTCCCAGGATCGCGCGCTGTGCGTTGTCATCAATGAGAGCTTTGAGCAGACCTGTTGTATCACCCGTGGCACCGGCACCGGGATTGTCCTGTGCATCAGCAATCAGGACAGGCCTGGTCGCTGTTTGTGCAATCTCCATGGCTTTTTTAACGGCCTGACCAGCAGGCACGAGCGGATTGTGGAGATCCGCTTCAGCGGCTTGCAATGCAGCAATCATGTGATCGGCGGCCCCATCAACTCTTGCCTGATCACTTCCGTAGGCGAAAACCGAACACCCACAATCAGGTACATCAGCTGGAGGAAATCCGAAGGCAAAATCAACGGAAAAAACACCATCGGCTTGAAGTCCCTGCAACATTGCGTAAAGTCGTGCACCATGTTCGCGTCGGGTGGATTGGGCTTGGATCGGCACAAGATAGTCAAGCTGCCGCCACGCCTTTGCGAACGGTTTGCCGCGCTTTAGTTCTTCTCGTAGCAGCTTGCGCGCCCTGGCTCCTGTCTCAGCCATATCCACATGCGGATAGGTCCGGTAGATGGCAACGGATGATGCTCGCTCAAAGAATGCGCGAGACATGTTGCCATGAAGATCAAGACTGACGGCAATGGGCAGGTCAGGCCCTACAACTTCGCGTAGCCGGCGCAGTATTTCTGCTTCACCATCATTATGGCTTTGCGTCACCATCGCCCCGTGCAGGTCAAGGTAGATGCCGTGCAGCTCCCCCGCATCGCGCACACCGTCCACGATCATCGCGGTGATACGGTCAAAGGCGTCATCAGTCACATAGCCACCCGGTTCTGCAAATGTCCACAGCAAGGGCACGAGATCGAAGTCGTCTCCTTCGTCAATGAACCCGCCCATGGGCAGGTTGAGACCGCTGAGGGTTTCGATCACCTCTGCCGCGTGCTTCATGGCGGGCCATGCGCCGCCATGTTTGAACGTTTCATAAGGGGTCAGAATGGGAGAAAATGTGTTCGTCTCGTGCTGGAAACCCGCAATTGCAATTCTGGGTTTGCTCATCCAACCTTTGCCTCACGCGCAAACAACTTGTCTGCCATCACACCAACACGCTGCTCGATTGCTTCACAAGCATCAAGGATAAGGTCTTCGGTGAAACGTGCTCCAACGATCTGGACGCCAACAGGCAAGCCGTCATTATAGTTTGCCGGGACATTACCTGCTGGCAAGCCTGTATAGTTGAACGCAATCGAGTAGATACCTGCTTCAAGCGTCTCCCGCACTCCGTCTAATCCCTGTGCGTCCCTGTCCCATTCATAGGTTGGTTTTGGTAGAAATGGCGTCAGAACCAGCGGATATCTCTGGAACATAAGGTTGAAATTGCGGTGGTAATGGTTGCGTTTTCCCATCGCCAGCAGCAATTCCTTGCCCTCATGTGGCGAAAACACCTCATAGTAGTCGGCAAAGATTTTCTTCAACGTATCCGAACCAAGCTCCCGGATCTGGTCACCAAGCAGCTGTTTTACTTCACCAAATAATGACTTCACTCCATCACGGGCGCACTCACGAAGTTCAGGCATGTCGACTTCTTCGACCTCATACCCGGCATCAACCAGACAGTCACGCGCCGTATCCAGTGCTTTTTCCACTGCCGGATGCAGATCAAATTCATAAGTGTTCTTGGTGAAGGCGACCTTGATCTTTCCATCAGGGCGCGGGCTG
>JBAUGO010000402.1:0-1535 GCA_049679775.1 Anderseniella sp. | reverse complement strand
TGGAGCGTTGAACCGAATACCATTTTCACCACCCATGGCCTGGTAAATGGCACCGCCTTGTGCATCCACGCTTTCACCAAACCTGGTGACAGTGTGATCCTGTTTACGCCTGTCTACCACGCCTTTGCCCGCGTCATCAAAGCGGCTGGGCGTGATGTTCTTGAAAGCCGCCTGGTGAACAATAACGGGCGTTATGAGCTGGATCTGGATACCTTGCAGGCACAACTGACAGGCAAGGAAACAATGCTTATATTCTGCTCACCGCACAATCCGGGCGGGCGTGTATGGACGCCTGCTGAGCTGGTATCGGTTGCCCTGTTCTGTGAGAAAAACAACCTGCTGCTGGTGTCAGATGAAATCCATCATGACCTTGTGTTCGAGGGCAACACCCATACAGTCATGCCAAACGCAGCACCAGACATGATGCATCGTATCGTCACGATGACTGCTGCGAGCAAGACCTTCAACCTGGCGGGTGCGCATTCGGGCAATGTCATCATTTCAGATGCAAGACTGCACAAGCAATTTTCCGATGCCCTGATGTCATACGGCATTTCTGGCAACAGCTTCGGACTCACCTTGACTGAAGCCGCCTATAATGATGGCGAAGACTGGTTGATACAGCTCATCGCCTACCTTGATGAAAACCGTAAGGTGTTTGATGCTGGCATCAACGCCATACCAGGATTGCGGTCAATGCCATTGCAGGCCACCTATCTGGCGTGGGTGGATTTTTCAAGCACGGGCATGAGCCATGACGAGATCAAGTCACGGGTTAAAAACGATGCCCGTATCGCCACCAATGATGGCCCGAGCTTTGGTTCTGGTGGAGACTTTTTCCAGCGCTTCAACCTGGCTTGCCCGCGCGCGCAGGTCAAAGAAGCAGTCGCTCGTATGCAAAGGGCCTTTGCTGATATTCAATAGGAGCCGGACCGTCTGCCGTTTGCCCTGTTGGTGAGCCACGCAGCAAAGTGCGACACGCCATAGTGCAGCAGAACCGTGAACCCGGCCAGGACGAACAGGCTGGCAAACATCAGGTCCACCTTGGCACGGCCATTGGCAAGAAGCATCAGATAGCCAAGCCCGTTGGATGCACCAACCCACTCGCCGATCACCGCACCTATGGGCGCATAGACAGCAGCAAGCTTCAGTCCGGATCCGAAACTGGGCAATGCTGCCGGCACGCGAATTCGCATGAGCACCTGCATCGGTGTGGCCCGCATGGTGCGCGCAACATCCAGATACCCCGGCTCGGTCCGCATCAATCCGTCCAGAAAGGTCGACGCTACCGGAAAGTAAATAATCAAGATGGTCATAATGATTTTTGATCCGATCCCGTAGCCAAACCATAATGTCAGCAAAGGCGCCAATGCAAACACCGGCACAGCTTGGGAAAACACCAGGATTGGCATCAAGAGCCTTCGCGTTGTGGGTGAAACCATCATCTGTAGCGCTGTCGCTGCGCCAAGGATTGACCCTGCGACCAGGCCTGAAATCACTTCTGTAATGGTGATGATTGCGTGCGAGGCTATCAG
>JBAUGO010000401.1:0-3524 GCA_049679775.1 Anderseniella sp. | reverse complement strand
CTACAGGGAAATGAACAAGGCGCAGGTTCACTGGAAACGATTGAAGTCACTGAGGCGCAAATTTCATTTCAGGATGAGGTCAATGACCGAATTTGGGTGTCACCGCGTGCAACACTTCGTTTCAAGCGTGCCGAAGGTGGTTTTGCGTTGTTCGTGGATGCTGATATTTCAGCTGATGGCCCGACATGGCGCACTGAAATTCTGACGACCTATAAAATTGACTCAAACGTGTTTCGTGTGATTGCGAAGGTCGATGGTGTTACCCCTGCCGATGTCGCAAACAAACTGTTCTCGTTCAACCAGCTTGCCAACCTCAACCTTCCGATGTCCGGTGAAACCCAGTTCGATATTTCCGACAAGGGCGAAATCCTCTCTGCCAGTGCAGTGTTGGCGCTGAAGGCAGGAGAGGTCTCATTTCCCGGTTACATTGCAGATCCCGTCATCATTGATGAAGGCCTCTTGAAGCTATCATTCGAACCTGACTCAGGACATGTCGTCATTCAGGATTCAACCGTGGTTATTCGCGGTGCAGAGGCAAAACTCAGCGGTCGTCTTGCTCCAGTGCGCAATGAAGAAAACAAGGTCATTGCTGCACGCATTGAAATTGATGCCAGAAATCTCAACATCGACACTCCTTCAGCAACGGGTGCAAATCTCAGTGTTGTCGATGAGTTCAAGCTACGGGGGCAGGCTCTGTTTGATGAAAAGCGGTTTCAGGTTGATGACCTGATTTTGCTGTCCGGTGGCGGTGGTGTGCGGGTGCGTGGTCAGTTTGTGGCAGAAGGTAATGCGGTTGGTGTTTATGTGGCGGGACGAGGTAAGGCAATCACGCATGACCTTATCCGCAAGCTTTGGCCGCCGGTTATAGCAAAGCAGTCCAGGAAATGGTTTCGTGAAAACCTGAAAAAAGGCATTGTAGCTGATGCCGAATTCAGGGTTCGGTTGTCTGGTGCTCAAATTGCCAAAGCTTTGGAAGAGAATTCGAAGCCATTGCCGGCAGATGCCGTAGATCTCAAGTTCTCAGCCACAGGTGTTGAGTTAACCTACGCTGATGATTTGCCCCGAGTGCAAGATGCCAATGGCAATTTCCACATCACAGGAACGGTTTTTGATATCAATTTCACCGGTGGTAAAATACCGTTACCATCCGGGTCTTCACTTTCCATTCGCGATGGCAAGATGCAGATAACCGAACTTGCCATTCCAGTTTCACCCGCCACCTTGACCATCAGACTTGATGGTACAGTTGCAAACTTTGCTGAATACGCAAACCTGCCAGCATTACGATTGCTGGAAGAGTCGAATTTTGACGTCAGTACAATCACTGGCAATGGTGCCGTGACCTTGAACCTTGGTATGCCTCTAAAGCCTGGAATCAAATCATCAGACTTTGCAGTTTCAGCTTCAGCAAAGCTGTCGGATGGCACGATCCGTAATGCCATAGAGGGCTTGGATATTGAGAATGCAAGTTTTGATCTGGCCCTGACAGACACAGTCATCTCTGGCAATGGCACAGGCAATTTGGGGGACAAGAAAGCAAAGTTTTCCTGGAAGCGGCCCTTGTCCAAAAGTGCCAACGCCGACGAAAACCTTTCAGTCTCGGCAACCTTAACCGACAGCGACAGGCAAAAGCTCGGCATTGATTTGTCTCCCTTTATTGTGGGCCCGATCCCTCTTGATGTGGATATGGTTCGCCGCGGTACTGAAATCATATCGGCAAGTGTTGATGCTGATCTTGGTGACACCTCAATGAGCCTTGATGCTCTTGGCTGGTCCAGGCCACCCACTCGAAAGACAAGGGCAACCTTCAAGGTTGACATGAGAGATGACAAGGTCATCAAGATTGATGATCTCTCTGTAACCGGTGGTGGGTTGAAAATACTGGGTGAAGTACGCGTAAGAAAAAATGGTGGCGGACTTATAAGCGCGTCACTTCCAAGGTTCATTCTCAGTGAAACCAACCAGCTGGCTCTTGAGATAGACAACACTTCTGGTCAATTAAGACTAGGTGTTGGCGGGGCCAGTCTTGATGCCCGCCCGCTGATATCCAGAATGATGTCGAGTACTGTTGCCTCCAAAACAAAAGGCAATGATGCCCCCGTATCGGTCAATACAAACATCAGCCGCATCTACGTTCATCGCGGTGAAACAATTAACAATATTAAGGGCAGTCTCATTACGACCAGTGCGGCAGTTGAGTCTGCGGAATTGACCGGGCAATATGTCAATGGTGCACCTATCACCATGCGCATAACGCGTGATCCTGGTGGTTTGCGCAAGATGCGTGTGACGGGACGTGATGCTGGTGCGACCATGCGCGCGGTCAATCTATATTCCAAGATATCAGGTGGTACGATTGATTTTGGGGCAATTCTGGGGAACCCGGGACAAGGTGCCATTCAACGTGGCCTGCTGGAAGTTCGCAATTTCTCTGTCCAGAATGAAAATGCTCTTGCCCAGATTGACAACACGACGAGACAGGCAGGTCGCGGTCAAGGCCCGCGCCGCGATAGTGGTTTGAAGCTGTCGCGTATGTCGGTTCCATTTTCCGTAGATGACCGTTTTGTTCGCATTGGTGACGCGTTGGTGCAAGGGCCGGAAATCGGTGCGTCCGCACAAGGTATCATCAGGAAAAATGATCTCGCCATGGATATCGGTGGTACGATCATTCCCGCCTATGCGCTCAACTCTGCCATTTCCAACGTGCCGGTGTTGGGGGATGTGTTGACCGGGGGCAAGGGCCAGGGCGTGTTCGGCCTCAACTTTGCCCTCAAAGGCTCGATGAACCAGCCCCGTTTTCTTGTTAATCCGGTGTCAGCTATTGCGCCAGGCATTTTTCGCAATCTTTTCAATATTGGTGGTGGCCAGACCAATGCCGACGGTACTGCGCGTGGATCAGCTCAGCAAATTCAGCCAGGTGCATCACAGGAAGAAGTCCTGCCGGGAGCAAGAACACCAAGAGTTCGCCAGAAACTTCAATCCACAAAATAAGGCTTGCTCAGCTGTGCTTAACCAGCACATGCCTTTTCTTGCCCAACGATAACTTAAGCAATCCGTCTGAATTGAAGTCGGCTTCGCTGATCTCATAAGTTGGGTCAGTGATCTTTTTATCGTTCACACTCACAGAGTTACCTGTCACCGCTCTGCGTACTTCGCCATTGCTGGAACAAAGTCCTGATGCAACAAACAGCGCAAGTATACCATCGCCTGGTGCACCTGAAATGGTTGGCAGGTCTTCTGCAAGCGCGCCTTCCTCAAAGGTTTTCTGCGCGGTGGCCGCTGCTTTCTCAGCTGCATCCCGACCATGCAACAAGGCGGTTGCCTCATTTGCCAGCACTTTCTTGGCCTCGTTGATCTCAGCTCCGCCAAGCGCTTCGAGCTTTGCAATCTCGCCAAGTGGCAATGTTGTGAACAGTTTCAGAAATCGGGCTACATCGCCATCTTCGGTGTTGCGCCAGTATTGCCAGAAATCATATGCGCTGAACTGTTCAGCATTGAGCCAGACTGCACCTTGCGCGGTCTTG
>JBAUGO010000400.1:0-2854 GCA_049679775.1 Anderseniella sp. | reverse complement strand
CCTGTACATCATAGCCACGTTGTACGGAAATCTTCTTGATGGCGTTTGCCATGTTCTCAACAGCAATGCGGATGAAACCTTCGGCAACGTCTTCGGGGTTTTTCCCATCACCGATTTCAGTGGCTAGAGTGGTGAACTTTTTACGCACCACATCAGCATCGAGTGGTTCGTCACCATTGGGGCCGAATACGTGCGGGAAGTGATCCGGGTTCAGTTTGCCGAGCATCACGTTGGCGTCGGACACAGCCAGCGGTCCGCCACGCCGGTAGCAGGCCGGGCCCGGGTTGGCACCGGCTGAATCCGGCCCAACCCGGAAGCGGGCTCCATCATAGTGGAGGATCGAGCCACCACCTGCTGCCACAGTGTGAATGCGCATCATTGGTGCGCGCATGCGCACACCTGCCACCTCGGTTTCGAAGGCACGTTCAAACTCTCCATTGAAGTGAGCCACGTCAGTTGAGGTGCCTCCCATGTCAAATCCGATGAGTTTTTCAAAGCCTGACATGCGACCTGTTTCAACCATGCCGACAACACCACCAGCAGGACCGGACAAGATGGCATCCTTGCCTTGAAACAGTTCCGCTGCGGTCAAGCCGCCTGATGATTGCATGAACATCAGCTTCATTTCGCTCACGCCAGTTGCGCCGTTGCGCTTGCCTCGCTGCGCTCGGTTGGCATGATCATTGCCAATGCCAAGTTCGTTCGCGACCTGATCAACGTAACGTCGCAATATGGGTGACAGATAGGCATCAACTACTGTTGTGTCGCCGCGCCCCACCAGCTTCATCAGGGGTGATACTTCGTGGCTGATCGAGACCTGGGTGAATCCTGTTTCGCGAGCAATTTCGCCTGCGCATTTTTCATGATCGGTATATCGGTAACCGTGCATGAAAACGATGGCTACGGCCCTGATGCCAGCATCATAAGCGGTTTTCAATGCGGATCGGACGCCGGTTTCATTGAGGTCTTTCTCAATGGTGCCGTCTGCCAGCACACGCTCGTCTACCTCAGCCACCTGTTCATAAAGCAATTCCGGCTTGATGATGTTCAGCGCAAATATGTCTGGCCTGGCCTGGTAGCCGATTTCCAGTGCATCCCGAAACCCGCGTGTGGTCAGCAGCAGAGTGCGATCGCCCTTGCGCTCCAGCAGGGCATTGGTGGCTACGGTGGTGCCCATTTTGACAGCTGCGATCTGGTTTGCCGGTATTTTGGCATCTTTAGCGATGCCCATGAGGTCGCGGATGCCCTGGATGGCCGCGTCCTTGTAGTTTTCCGGATTTTCAGACAATAACTTGTGGGCCTGCAATGTGCCGTCTGGTTTGCGCGCAACAAGGTCAGTGAAAGTGCCACCGCGGTCTATCCAGAAATCCCATTTGGCCATTATCTGATCCTCGTATATACTGAATTATCGTCATCAACGTCTACGATTTATAGATAAATTGTCAATATGAATAATGAAAAAATTAGAAAACTTGGCCCCATCGTCTCTTCCTCGCACCTGGCGCAAGGGGCAATGCCAGCCTTGTCGGAGTTTGAATTCGGTCTGATCATGGCGTCGCATGCGTTTGAACGCTGGATGGTACGCTGCATGACAGCGGCAGGCATTTCCGGGTTGGCGGCACTTGATGTCCTGGTGCTGTTTTCGGTGCATCACCGAACCAAGGCAAAGCGACTGGCTGATATTTGCCTTGTGCTGAATATCGAGGATACACATCTGGTCACCTATTCGATCCGCAAGCTGGAGGCGGCGGGGCTGGTGAAATCCGGCAAGTCTGGCAAGGAGAAAACTGTTATCCTGACTGAAAAGGGTGAGCAGGCTTGCATCAAATATCGTGAGGTGCGCGAGGAATTGCTGGTCGAGACCATCAAATCACTTGGTCTAAAGGCTGAAACTGCGTCATCCCTGGCCCGGGAGTTGCGGGTTTTATCTGGCCATTATGATCAGGCGGCGCGTGCGGCTGCTTCCTTGTGAGTGAGCTCGTTGAACGGTTTGCGGACAAATCACGAGGTCAAGGGTCAAAATAATTCGCCATGTTCATTGTTTCTTCACAATTGGCACTTATATTATCAACCATAGACGCAGAGGCCGGATGTACGCCCTGTGGTTTGGAAAGCGATCTGGTTCCGGCAATTGCCGCATTACCTGATCGCTTTTTTGATTTTTA
This sequence comes from Anderseniella sp., assembly GCA_049679775.1. Classification (GTDB taxonomy): domain Bacteria; phylum Pseudomonadota; class Alphaproteobacteria; order Rhizobiales; family Aestuariivirgaceae; genus Anderseniella. The sequence goes on along the minus strand of JBAUGO010000400.1, from coordinate 689 downwards.
TGGGCCTTTCACATGGCTCGATTGACCCTTCCTCAGCATTCTCCCATATTGGCAACATGAATAGACTGATCATATTCGTTTTGCTTGTTGTTGCCAGCACATCTGCGCAGGCCCAATCGTTGGCCGGCAGCGAGTGGGGGTTGGGTGATGGTGACCCGCGCTACTTAAAGTTTGGTGCCGGGGGCAAGCTGTCAGGTGATGCCGGGTGCAACAACTTCATGGCAGAGTATTCACGCACAAGCTCCCGGTTGCATATCGGGCCTGTTGCGACCACGCGAAAATTGTGCCCACCAGAACAGATGAAGCTTGAAGAAGAGTGGCTTGGTATTCTCAAGCGTGTTCGAAGCTATGAAGTTGATCATTTGAAGCTGAAATTATACGGGCCGAAACGCATCGTACTTGCTGTTTTGAAACGCCGGGATTGGGATTGATATGCGCGACGTTACGGTTGTTGGTGAGGGTGTAAAGGGAACAGGACCTAAGCTGGATTTGTCGTGATGAAGCGATTACTCATTGTTGCTCATGTGCCATCGCCAAACACTTTGGCACTTCGAGATGGTGTGGTGCGCGGCGCGTCATCGCCTGATGTGACAGGTGTTGAGGTCATCAGCAAGGCACCCTTCGAGGCAGGCATTGATGACGTGCTGGCGTCTGACGGGATCATCCTCGGCACTACGGAAAATCTGGGT
>JBAUGO010000399.1:0-4396 GCA_049679775.1 Anderseniella sp. | reverse complement strand
TCCGCACCATCCCCAATACACCTGCCGCCGTTGGTCGCGGCATAACGGCCATGGTCGCCAGTGAAGGTGTTTCACAAGCTCAAAAGGATCTCGCGACCTCCTTGCTGACCTGCCTTGGTGAAGTGGTCAGCGTCGATGATGAAGCCCACATTGATGCATGCACTGCCATTTCCGGGTCTGGTCCAGCCTATATTTTTCACATGGCCGAATGTCTGACCGCGGCTGGTATAGAGCTTGGCCTGCCACAAGACATCGCACGCCAACTGGCACGTGCAACCGTATCTGGTGCGGGTGAGTTGATGCGCGTCTCCGGCATTGAGGCAAGCACCTTGCGCGAGAACGTCACCTCACCCAAAGGAACAACCTATGCCGCGCTTCAGGTTCTCATGGCAGAACCAGGTGGCATGAAGGAACTCATGATCCGGGCCACCGCTGAGGCTGCCAGGAGATCACGAGAACTGGCCGGTTAAGCGCTATCCATTGCGGCATATAATCCATCGCCTTGTCAGGGCGTATCCATTAGGGTCTGATTGAAGACACCAGAACATAATGGAGCGTTCTCATGAGTAAGCGTCACAAACACGAAACAGCTATCGTATCGGCGGCCTTCAAACTGGCAGCGACGCGCTCCTGGTCAGATGTCAGGCTTGCTGACATTGCCGCCGAAGCAGAAATGCCACTGTCCGAGCTTGCCGGCCTGATCAGTGGCAAGGCAGACATCCTTCGCCTCTATGCCCGTCAGCTTGACTCAAAAATGCTGGAATCTCTTGAAAAAGATCCCGTCAGCGGCTCCGCCCATGACCGTGTGTTTGACATCATGATGAAGCGGCTGGAGCTGATGGATGCAGACAAGGCTGCCATCCGCTCGATTGTGCATGCTCCCGCTGGCTCGCTTGCCGATTATGCCATACTGGCAGGCTCCCTGCTGCAATCACAGGACTGGGTACTTTCAGCTGCAGGGCTTGAAGACACCGGTATGCGCGGCGCCGTCAAAACATCAGGTCTCGCGTTGGTTTATGTGCGCACCCTTCGTGTCTGGGCTGAGGATGATGATGCGGGGTTGGCAAAAACCATGGCTTCACTTGATCGGCAATTGCGCGATGGCGCCGAGTGGATCAAACGCCTCGAAACCCCGTTGACCCTGGCAACCACCTTGTCTTCACTAGCGCGTGGCTTTATGAAAGCACGCACCAGAGCACAAGACGCGCCAGACCCGTCGCAATCAACGGAAACCCCAGGTTCATGAGTGAAATTTCCTACGACGACTTTTTGAAAGTTGATATCCGCATTGGTACGGTTGTGGACGTTGAACCCTTTCCCGAAGCCCGCAAACCTGCCTACAAGCTCAAAATTGATTTCGGCCACGAGATCGGTATCAAAAAATCTTCAGCACAAATAACAGCGTTATATTCCATTGAAGAGCTTAAAGGCCGAAAGGTCGCTGCGGTGGTAAACTTTCCACCCCGCCAGATCGGACCGTTCATGTCTGAGGTTCTAACCCTTGGCTTTTCCGATGCCGATGGTAATGTCGTGCTTGCAGGCATAGATCACGACGCGCCCAACGGTTCGCGTCTTCACTAGGGAAATCCAAAAATGCAAACCATCACCAAACTTGATCAGGCAACCGCAGGCGAACCTGACACCAATACCCTTGACGGCTGGAAAGTTGTTGAAGGCTCACCAACAATGAAAACCTGGGCCTGCCATACAAACAGCGACGGCACCATGGTCTCCGGCATCTGGGAAGCGACACCAGGCACCTACCATGCAACTTATACGGCGTACGAATTCGTGCACATGATTGCAGGCCGCATCATTATCACACCAGATGGCGGCACTCCCGTTACCGTCAAGGCTGGTGATGCCTTTGTCGTAGAACACGATTTCAAGGGCACATGGAAAATTGAAGAGGCCGTGCGCAAGCACTTTGACTTCAAGCTCTAGACTTCGACCCGGCCTTCAGGCCCGCTTTTTCTGAGGCTCTTCGGTTACAACCTGCTCTTGCGGCTTGGCATCTGACCTATCAAGCACTGCCTGGGCTGATCTCAAAATCCGATCAGCCTGTGCTTTTGCCTGTTCTATAATTGCAGCCGCATCTTCTTGCGCTTGCAACAGCTTTTCTGAATAGGCCGCATCTGCTGATTTCACGGGCTGGTCAATATGGGCAATCATCGATAGCCGTGTCGCGTTCTCGCGATAATCAGCCATAAGACAGTTTAGGAATTCAGCTTGCTGGTGCTGCACGTCATCCAGTGTCTTGCAAGCGGCAAAGCTGATCGGTGAAGTGCAATATTGCTGATACCGCCGAAAATAAAATTGCGCCATCTCCATGTTCCAGCCAAAAAGCATGGCAATGGATGATGGAAGATCGTGTTTCTTGACGTTATCACATGTGCCTGCCGCAGGCTTGGCAAGCTCCTTCTCGTTAGTCTTGTTCATTTTGTCACTCCGTTGTTGGGGGCTACACGGAATTTCACTCACGCAACTCACTATTCAGGCTAAAAACTTCTGCCAGATCTATCCAAGCGGCACGAACTCCTTCGGCGAATACCAGCTTTTCTGATGGTGAATGTGCGCCAGAAGTTCATTGATTTCTTTCATCGCCCTGATCTTCTCGTGCTGGTCGAACTCGCCGATCTGCGTCTTTGCCTCACGCCCGATTCGACCCATTTCCGCTCTCAAAGCGTCCTCTACCAGCTCAAGTTGCTTGGGATTCAGGCGAATTGCAGGATTATACCCCATTTCAAAATATCCATGATAAAAACGAATGTCTAATGATTTAAACGCATGAATAGCATGAGTCAGTGACGTTGCCAAATGACAATTTAATGAATTTGCCATTGCCCAGGGACTAACCAGACCCGCCAAAACTAGCGGGAATTGAAGTTATAACGCTTTTGCGGCTTCACCGTATCAACGCCGGATCCAAATTTATGTCGCTCTATATAGCGATTGCGATCCTTGTTGCGGACCTGGATTGCCTGATCCTTCTTCTCGCGCAGACTTTGCAGATACCATTTGATCATGTGGTCAGGCACGCTGACCTGTAACAGCACCTTGCTCAAAGGTTGCAGGTCAAACTGAATTGCCTGCTCCATAGACCCATAGGTGTAATAAGGCCCGGACAGCAGATTGATGACAGCACCTATATGCACAAATTGCTGTTTGCTATTGCTGGCCTCCTCAGGCAGCAAACTTACGACGTCGTTTTGATAAACCAGTCTAATGATCGGCAAAGCTGCATAAGCGCGGGCACCTTCAACACTGGTGAACTTTGGCTGACCAAGAGTGATGATACCGCCAACTCGAAAACCATCGTCCCACATATAGATGCCAAGGATCACCGCCACCGCACCGCCCAGCGAATGCCCTGTCATGAACAGTGTATATCCGGGCTTCAATCTTGGCCTCACATCACCATAAATATCTTCGGCAGCGCGTTTGAAGCCACGGTGCAGCAACAAGCCGCCGCGCTGGTCGCGAACAGCTCTGGTATCGCGATCAAGCTTCCAGTTTGCATCATCTACTGTGCCGCGCACAGCAATGATCTGGCGCTTGTTGTCATCATCAGTGATCAGCACATATTGCACATCGCTGGTGCCAGGTGTGTTCACCCAAACCATGCCAGGCCGATACTGGCGCATGATCTTGGTGCGGGGTTCATAAGCAAGTGCAGACAGTTTTGCGGCTTCATAAAACAACGCAAAGTTCGGCTTGCGGGGTTCTTTGGCCTGAGCAGTGAAGCCAGCACCCACACCAGTCAGGATGATTATTGCAAGGAGCACCTGAAAGCCATGAACAATCACCCGCATGAATAATTACTCCCTCACGTCGGTATTCTGATCTCTGCCCTGAGGCCGCCCAACATGGATTGCGACAACGAAATATCACCACCATGGCTTTGCGCAATGTCACGAGCAATGGCCATGCCCAACCCGGTCCCAACCGTATCCTGATTGCGAGCGACATCAAGCCGGACAAACGGCTTGAAGACTTCATCATACTTGTCAGGCGGAACGCCAGGCCCGTCATCATCCACCACAACGCGCAGATAATCTCCGTCATGCACAGCAGTAATCTCCACATGTGAGGCAAACCGGGCAGCATTTTGAACTAGATTACCAACGCATCTCTTGAACGCATCAGGCTTCAATGCCACGAGCAGTGTTCGAGGCGTGCTGAGCGCTATCGGATGACCTGACCTGCTCATTTCATCAGCTATATTGCCAAGCAGACCGACAATTTCTGTCACCTTGGTACCCTCTCCACCATCGCCACGAACGAATGCCAGATAGCCTTCCAGCATGCGCTGCATTTCATTGACGTCATCTGCCAGCAACTTGGCAGCCGGTGATTTTTCCAGCAATGCCAATTCAAGCTTGAAACGCGTCAGGAT
>JBAUGO010000398.1:0-2774 GCA_049679775.1 Anderseniella sp. | reverse complement strand
AATTAAAGGAGTATGAAGCCTGCGCGGTAACTCAAGTCTTTGGTTAATTACTATGCCAATCGCCTGCAATATCTAACCTCTTGACCGAACGCTTCTGAGACATGACAAGTGCACACATGACTGGGGCTTTGCTGCATTACGAGGATTTTGAGGTTGGGGTCGCGAGCACCTATGGCGCGTACCCGATGTCGGCAGACCTTATCCGCGAGTATGCCCATGAGTGGGACCCACAACCGTTTCATCTGGATGAAGAGCTTGCCAATGCGTCTGTGCTTGGTGGGCTATGTGCATCTGGCTGGCAGGTGTGTTCTATCATCAACAAGCTGGCAGTTGATGCATATGCCAACAACTCTGCCGGACTGGGGTCGTTTGGTGTGGAGCAGGTGAAGTGGATCAAGCCGGTTTATGCAACCGATATATTGACCTTGCGCTATACGGTGCTTGAAAAGCGCATTTCAGCAAAGCGGCCTGATATGGGCATTTTGAAAGTGCTTTGGGAAGCACTCGACCAGAACGGCAATGTGAAAACAGAAATGACCGGTGTTAATCTGATGAAGGTTCGCAATCCAGGTGCGGCCGAAGCCGGTACAGGGTCTGCGACATGAGCGGTAATTATACCTCCATCTGGCTGGAAGACTTTGCCGAGGGCCAGCACGCCATTTATGGCGATCATCACTTTACGCGTGAAGCCTGTATCGACTATGCGCGAAAATATGACCCGCAAGCCTTTCACCTTGATGACGAAGCGGCTGCTGCAACCTATTTCGGCAGGTTATCTGCTTCAGGCTGGCATACGGCATCTGCCTGCATGAAACTTCTTGCGAAATATCATTTCTCCTTGCGACATGCGGCCGAGGCACGGGGAGAACCGTTGCCTGCACTCGGGCCCTCACCCGGTTTTCACAATCTGCAATGGCTAAAACCGGTCTATCCAGGTGACACGGTGACGTTTGCCGGCACGATCACAGGAGCACGCGCCATGCGTTCGCGGCCAGGGTGGGGCCTGGTGATGTTGACGCCTTATGGTGTGAACCAGCATGGTGATAAGGTTTTCAGTTATGACTCAACAGTGATGTTTGCCTGCAAGGGAAATGTCGGGACATGAGGGTATATCCGTGAGCAAGGGAATAGCACTGATCACGGGCGCAGGTTCTGGCATTGGCCAGGCATGTGCAATTGCACTGGCGCGTGAAGGGTGGGAAACCGTGTTGACCGGCAGACGCGTAGACGCCCTTGAGGCCACCATAACCATGGCTGGCAGCGCAGGTTCTGCGATGAGTGCCATTACGTGTGATGTCACTGATCCGGCATCCGTCAAGGCGCTCTTTGACGAGATAACCAAGACCCATGGACGGCTTGATCTGGTGTTCAATAATGCAGGCAGCTTTGGGCAGGCTGGCAATTTTGGCGACCTGACATTTGAGAACTGGCGCTCTGTTGTCGGGGTCAATCTTGACGGGGCGTTTCTGATTGCAAATGCAGCATTCAAGATGATGCGTGACCAGAAACCGCAAGGTGGCCGCATCATCAACAATGGCTCCATCTCTGCCCATGTGCCGCGCCCGGGCACTGCTGCCTACACCTCATCCAAGCACGCGATTACAGGAATGACAAAGTCGATCTCGCTGGATGGACGTGCGTTCAATATTGCGTGCTCACAAATTGATGTTGGCAACGCGGCATCCGCCATGACTGAGGCGATGCAAAAAGGCATCCTTCAGGCTGATGGCTCGATAAGGCCAGAACCGGTCATGGATGTGTCAAACGTAGCCAGTGCTGTGGTCTACATGGCCTCGTTGTCATTGGAAGCAAATGTGCAGTTCATGACTGTCATGGCCACCAGCATGCCGTTTATTGGCAGGGGCTGAATTCGCGTCAAGGTTGCTGAATCGTCAGACTTCTGATTCAGTGTGCGAATTCAATCGAGGCATGCAGGGGAGAGAATCATGTCGGCGTGTGATCTGGAACGGGTTTACGGCGAATGTCGCGGCAAGCTGAACCGGACCGTTGCCCAGGGCAAGTCTTTCAACCTGTCTGGTGTCAACCTGCCCATACCGCCGGAACATCTGTCCAGTACAAGCATCATTTGCCGCAAGACCTTCCACCACTATCACGCCAGCAACCGGGTCGACATGATCCAGCTATATGCCGACCAGCCGACGATGCAGAATCTCGGCTTGTGGATGCTGTCGATGCTGTTTCACCCGCTGCCGCTAAACTCGGTGCTGGCACTACCGCACAGAGCCAGCCACATCCGCCGGATGAAGTGTGATTACATGCATGGTGGCGCCTATTGGGGCGTGCCGCATCCCGGTTATGTGTCAGTACCCTCACGTTACCGCTATGAGCCAGACTTGCCCGTCAAACGGTTTCCATTCACGGGCACGGATAACACCGATCACTTGCCAACATTCCGGTTGACCAACGATGCCGACATGGTGGTGAGCGAGGATGATTTTCAGCAACGCGATACCATTTTCGGGTTTGGCAACGATGTCGCCATTATCCGGCTCGCATCGTTGCTGCTCAATCTTGGTCAATCGGTCAGTGCAGACGCTGAAGTGGACCTGGAAGGCGAACTCGGCTATCGCGGTGTTGCGCCTGGAAGCGTTGAGGTGCAACTGGTGCTGCCAGGTACTTTCCGCTGGGTGGACTTTCTCGCTGAAGACCCCGTGGTGATGGACTGACACTTGTTTTGGATTATGGGCTGGAGGCAGGTTTTGTGAGCGCGTCCTGCCTGGTCAGGAGCATTATCAGCCAGGTGTTGATTAACA